>JASHXZ010000765.1 GCA_030043285.1 Xanthobacteraceae bacterium
TCGACATTTTTCGCGCGACCGTCGGTGCCGCCGCGCTCGGCTTTGCCCGCCGCGCGCTCGACGAAACCATCGCGCGCACAAAAACACGAAAACTGTTCGGCGGCCCGCTCGCCGAACTGCAGATGGTACAGGCGCAGATCGCCGAGATGGCGGTCGATGTCGATGCTGCCGCGCTGCTCGTCTATCGCGCCGCCTGGGCCAAAGACTCGGGCGCAGCGCGCGTCACCCGCGAGGCCTCGATGGCAAAACTGTTCGCCACCGAGCGCGCCCAGGACGTGATCGACAAGGCGGTGCAGCTCCATGGTGGCGACGGCGTGCGCCGCGGCCATATCGTCGAACGGCTTTATCGCGAAATCCGCGCGCTGCGCATCTACGAAGGCGCCTCCGAGGTGCAAAAAATCGTCATCGCACGGCAAACTCTTGCGGGAGCATGATCATGATGTCGCTTGGCCGCTCGGCACACACTGACACTTTTACGCGCGACAACCTGCCGCCGTCGCAGCTGTGGCCGGACATTTCGCTCGACGGCTTCGACTACCCCGAAGAGCTCAACGCCGGCGTCGAGCTGACCGACACCATGGTCAAGCGCGGCTTCGGCGATCACGTGGCGCTGATCGGCAACGGCCGCCGCCGTACCTACAAGGAGCTCTCCGACTGGACCAACCGCATCGCCCACGCGCTGACCGAAGACTTCGGCATCAAGCCCGGCAACCGCATCCTGGTCCGCGCCGCCAACAATCCGGCGATGGTGGCATGCTGGATCGCCGCCACCAAGGCCGGCGCGGTGGTGGTCAACACCATGCCGATGCTGCGCGCCGGCGAACTCGCCAAGATCGTCGACAAGGCCGAAGTGGCGCTCGCGCTCTGCGACACGCGGCTGATGGACGAGCTCGTCACCTGCGCCAAGACGTCGAAACACCTGAAACAAGTGATCGGCTTCGACGGCACCGCCAATCACGATGCCGAACTCGACCGCATCGCGCTGTCGAAACCGGTGACCTTCGACGCGATCAAAACCGGACGCGACGACGTGGCGCTCTTGGGCTTCACCTCGGGCACCACCGGCGAGCCCAAAGCGACCATGCATTTCCATCGCGACCTGCTCATCATCGCCGACGGCTATGCCAAGGAAATTCTCGGCGTCACGCCCGACGACGTGTTCGTCGGCTCGCCGCCGCTTGCCTTCACGTTCGGGCTTGGCGGCCTGGCGATTTTCCCGCTGCGCTTCGGCGCCACCGCGACGCTTCTGGAAAATGCCTCGCCCGCCAACATGATCGAGATCATCGAGACCTACAAGGCGACGATCTCGTTCACCGCGCCGACCGCGTACCGCGCCATGATGGCGGCCATGCATCAGGGCGCCAATCTGTCGTCGCTGCGCGCCGCGGTGTCGGCCGGCGAGACTCTGCCGGCGCCGGTATTCGACGAATGGATCGCCAAGACCGGCAAGCCGATCCTCGACGGCATCGGCTCGACCGAAATGCTGCACATTTTCATTTCCAACCGCTTCGGCGATGCGGCGCCGGCTTCGACCGGCAAGCCGGTGATCGGCTACGAGGCCAGGGTGGTCGACGACGACATGAAGGAAAAGCCGCGCGGCGAAATCGGCAAGCTCGCGGTGCGGGGTCCGACCGGCTGCCGCTATCTCGCCGATAAGCGGCAGAACACCTACGTGCGCGACGGCTGGAATCTCACCGGCGATTCGTTCACGCAAAGTCCCGATGGCTATTTCCATTTCGCCGCGCGCAACGACGACATGATCATCTCGTCGGGCTACAACATCGCCGGGCCGGAGGTCGAAGCGACGCTGCTGGCGCACCCGGACGTGAAAGAGTGCGCGGTGATCGGCGCCTCCGACGAGGCGCGCGGCCAGGTCGTCGAGGCGCACGTGGTGTTGAAGGACGGCGTCAACCCGGACGCCGACACGGTCAAGCGCCTGCAGGATCACGTCAAGGCGACGATCGCGCCGTACAAATATCCGCGCTCGGTGAAATTCACCGCCGCGTTGCCGAAGACCGCGACCGGAAAGATCCAGCGCTTCCGTCTGCGGCCCGAGGCAAAATGATTAACCGGCAAACAATGACCCACACGCACCAACTTCTGCACCCGAAAAGCTGGAAGCAGCCGAAAGGCTATGCCAACGGCATCGCCGCCGAGGGCCGGCTTGTCTTTCTCGCCGGCCAAGTCGGCTGGAACGCCGACGAAACGTTCGAGAGCGACGATTTCGTCGCCCAGGTTCGCCAAGCGTTGAGCAACGTCGTGGCGCTCGTCGCCGAGGCCGGCGGCACGCCCGAACACGTCACGCGGCTCACCTGGTACGTGCTCGACAAGCGCGAGTATCTGTCGCGGCTGCGCGAGCTCGGCGCGGTTTACCGCAGCATCATGGGCCATCACTTTCCGGCGATGACGCTGGTGCAGATCGGCGCCTTGGTCGAAGATCGCGCCAAGGTCGAGATCGAGGCGACCGCGGTGGTGCCAAGATAGCGTCGCGGCCCGCTCTCAATCGAGCGACTTATAGAAGCGCTCATCGTAAAGCGCTCCGGCCATTGGCGAAAGTCTTTCACGAAAAGCGCGCGTGTGCGCCGCCTCGGCGTGGCCATCGAGCGCCTTGCGGTTGGCCCAGATCTCGAACACGATGAAATGGTTGCCGCGGTTGGCCTGCTGCAGGACCGTATAGTTGATGTTGCCTGGATCCTTGGGCGCGTCGACGCTCATCGCCTTGAGCAGCGTCATGCAACCGTCCTTGTTTTGCGGTATGACGTCGACATGGGTCAGGACGTAAACGGCTTTTGGTTGGCTCACGCCGCCCGGAGAGCCGACGTATAGGCCATTGCCGAAACGCCGATCGAACGGCGCATTACCGATAATTTTCAGTTTCTCGGCAAGTTCGGCGCTGCTTGCCGCCTTATCGTGGGCTTCGCTCGCAGTTTTGTCCTGCCAGATTTCAACGATCGCAAACCGATTTGGCCGCGCTATTTCCTGAAGCGCGTCGGTGCGCAGATTGCCGTTCTCCTTCCTGCTCGCATCGCGATAGTGGCGCAGCAGCGCTGTGCCCGAACTTATCGCATTCGGTATCACCTCCACGTAGGTGACGGCGTAAACGGCGCCGCTCTGGGCATAAGCCGCATCGCCGGCCAACGCCGTCAGAACGGCCGCGCCGGCGACGAGCAACTTGATAAGCGTTCTCATATCCTCTCCCCGTCTGCGTGAGAAACATCATACCAAAGATCGTCTCTCGCCGATACGGCGGCGACCGCCGCTACCGCACCCGGAATTTTGTTGACGACCGGCCGGTGTGGCCGTCATCGCGACGAGCGCGGCAATTAAGCGATTCACGACGCACCACAGCTCTGGATTGCTTCGCTCTGCTCGTACTGGCGAACGTGTCGCTCGATTGCCGTGGCCAAGGGCGCGGGCTAGGTTCACCGCAAGCCAGGGGATCATCATCATGCGGACGCTCGGAAAGCTTTTCGGCATTGCGGCGGCCTGCGGCTACTTGGCGATCGCGGCGACCAACGCCGTTGCGGCTGAGCCGCTTAAAATCCGGCTCGGCTACGGCGTTGCCGCCGAGGAGCAGCTTTGGCTCCTGCTCGCCAAGCCCGACATCGGTACCCATTACGGGAGAGACTACACCATCGACGGCACGCGCTTCTCGGGATCCGACAAGCGCGCGCAGGCCTTCGAGGCCGGCGCCATCGACATCGCGTCGTCGAGCGCCAACGGTGTGATTTTCGCCGCCGCCGAGGGCGTCGAGGGCAAGATCATCGCCTCGATCTCGCGCGAGAGCAAACGCGGCTACAGCACGTCGTTCTATGCGCTGGCCTCGTCGCCGCTCAAAACCGTGCGCGATCTGAAGGGCAAGACCATCGGCATCAACGGCTTCGAGACGTCGGGCCATCTGTGGCTGAAGACGGCGTTGGAGCAGGCCGGTCTTGCCGAGGGCGACGTCACCATCGTGCCGATCTCGTTTCCCGCCATGGCGGAATCGCTGCGTTCGGGCAAGATCGACGTCGGCGAATTCCCGCAGCCGTTCGACGCGCTGCTGCACAACGAGGTGCAGGCGACCAGGATCTTTTCCGCCAAGGATGCGATCCCGACCGACGAGGAGTTGATCGTGCTGGTGGCGAAGGACGCGTTCCTCAAGGCGCATGCCGACGGCATGCGGGCGTTTCTCGCCGACCTGCGCGCGTCGACTGCGTTCTATCTGCAGCATTCGAAAGAGGCGCGCCAAATCCTGCTCGACAGCAAGATGGTGCGCGTGCCGGCGGACGTCTTTCTCGGCATGTCCGACTACTACCGCGATCCGGGGCTGCGCGCCGAAGTTGCCACGCTCGAGCGCATGCAGGAATCGCAGTTCAACGCCGGCTTTCAGAAAAAGAAGGCCGACATCGGCAAACTGGTCGACTTGAGCTATCTGCCGAAAGATTAAAGCGCCGGAGATTTTACCGCCATGGCGCTTCTGGAGGTGAAAAACCTCGACAAGAGCTTCGTCACGGCGGACCGCAAGGTAACGGCGATCGACAAGCTCACGGTCGCGATCGAGGACAACGAGTTTGTCGCGATCGTCGGGCCGTCCGGCTGCGGCAAGAGCACGTTCCTCCATATCGTCGGCGGCTTCGAGCCTGCCGACGGCGGCGCCGTAATGCTCGACGGCCGCCCGGTCGGCCGGCCCGGTCCCGACCGCGGCATGATGTTCCAGGACCACACGCTGTTTCCCTGGCTCACCGCACTCGCCAACGTGGCCTGGCCGCTGCAGATGAAAGGCATGGCGAAGGCCGAGCGCCTCGCCAAGGCGCGCGCCTATCTCGATCTCGTGCACCTGTCGCGTTATGCCGGGCTTTATCCGGCGGAACTGAGCGGCGGCATGCGCCAGCGCGTGGCGCTCGCCCGGCTGTTCGCGCTCGATTCGCAGATCCTCTTGATGGATGAGCCGTTCGGCTCGCTCGATTCCCAGACCCGCGAGCTGTTGCAGGAAGAGCTGCAGGCGATCTGGCGCCGCGACCGCAAGACCGCGTTGTTTGTCACCCACGACATCGACGAGGCGGTCTTTCTCGCCACCCGCGTGCTGGTGCTCACCGCGCGGCCGGCGCGGCTCAAGGCCGACATCGCGCTCCCGGCTGTCGACCGCGGCGGCGATTATCGCAAGTCGGCCCAGTACCTACGGACGCGCGCAGACATTTGGGATTTGCTGCGCGAAGAGGTGCTGCGTGCGCGCGTGCTGGAGGAAACATGAGAATTCCGGCCGCCGTGCAGCACTGGATCGTACCGGTTGTCGTCGTCGCGGGCTGGGAGGCCTTCAGCCGCGCCGGCCTGATGCCGCGCTATCTGCCGGCGCCGACGCTGATCGTCGCTGCCCTGTTCGAGGTAGCGGGTGACGGCGAACTCGCGCGCGCCGTGGTGACCAGCCTTTATCGCGTCGCGGTCGGCTTCGTGTTGGGCACCGGCGCCGGCACGCTGATCGGACTCGGCGCCGGTCTCGTTCCAGGCATTCGGCATTTCTTCGATCCGCTGGTGGCGTTCCTCTACGCGGTGCCGAAGATCGCATTTTTGCCGGTCTTCCTTTTGCTGTTCGGGCTCGGCCACGAATCGAAGATCGCGCTGATCGCCTTCTCCTGTTTCTTCCCGGTGTTCATCGCGTCGCGCCACGCCGTGCTCGCGGTCGACAAGCACCTGATATGGACGGCGGGCAACATGGGCGCGGCGCGCGCAACCACGTTCTTCCGGGTGATCGTGCCGGCGACAGCGCCGCAATTGTTCGCCGGCGCGCGGATCGGGCTCGCACACGC
>JASHXZ010000766.1 GCA_030043285.1 Xanthobacteraceae bacterium
TTGCATCGAAGCCGGACCAGGAACTGCGTCCGCTCTACAGCGTGGTGCCGACCGCTTCGGTCGAGGAACGCACCGCGCCGGATCTTGCGGGCTATCGCGGCGACGGCCCGGTGCGCATCGGCAACGCCGCGGTGGACCAGTCGCAGAACGACACCTACGGCAGCGTCATCCTGGCGGCGATGCCGCTGTTCTTCGACCGCCGGCTGCCGCGGCCCGGCGACGAGGATTTGTTCCAGCTTCTGGAATCGCTCGGCCACCGCGCCGCCAAGAAGGCGTTCGAGCCCGACGCCGGCATTTGGGAATACCGCGGCCAGCGGCGCGTCCACACCCATTCGGCGGCCATGTGCTGGGCCGGCTGTCAGCGCCTTGCCGCCATCGCGGCACGGCTTGGGCTCGACGAGCGCGCCAAATACTGGAACGCGATCGCCGAGCCGATCCATGCCGAACTGCTCGAGCGTGCCTGGAATCAGAAGCGGGGCGCGTTCACGGCGGCGTTCGGCTCCGACGATCTCGACGCCAGCGTGCTGCTGCTCGCCGATCTCGGCGTCGTCGAGGTCGACGATCCGCGCTTCGGCTCGACCGTTGCCGCCATGGAGCGCGAGCTGGTGCGCGAGAAGCACGTCATGCGCTACGCCCGCGCCGACGATTTCGGCATGCCGGTCACGGCGTTCCTGATCTGCCGCTTCTGGCTGATCGACGCCTTGTGGTCGCTCGGCCACCGCGACGCCGCACGCGATCTGTTCAACGACGCGCTCAAGCATCGCAACCGCTACGGATTGCTGTCCGAGGACGTCGATCCGCAGACCGGCGCGCTATGGGGCAATTTCCCGCAAACCTACTCGATGGCCGGGCTCATTCTTTCGGCGATGCGCCTGTCGCGCAGCTGGGAGGACCGCTATTGGCGCGGTTGACGTGGCGCCAAAGCACGCGTCCGCAAATAGCAATCGAGATCATGATTTGATGCCGATCCGGGCGGTAAATTGCCTCGCCTTTGGCGCAACTATATGATTGCGCGATGAATGATGCCTCGGCCAGTGTCGCCGTAACGGGCGAGCACGTCCATGCCTTTCGCCGGAGCATTTTTTCCGCGGAGCGGACCTATCGTCTGGGCGCCGACGGGCTGGAATGGCGCGAAGCAAAAGCTGGCGGCGCCGTTGCTTATCGCGACATCGTCGCGGTCCACGAGTACAAATCCAAGGTCTGGGGTGCGTTGGCGGCCGAATTGCCACGGCGTTTCGACTACGTGCTGCATTGCCGCGACGGTTCGCGAATTTTTCTCGATTCGATCCACGTCGTGCGGTTTCGCGTGGCCGAGAACCGCCACGCGAACTGCGCCGCCTTCGTGGCCGAGCTGAAAGCGCGCATTGCGGCCGCCAATCCGGATGTAAAATTCTTCAACACGCTGAGCGGATCGTATCGGCTCGCCATGGCGGCCGACCGCGCCTGGTACAACGTCGCGCATTTGTTGCTCAAGCTGATCCGCCGCCTCGACATCGATCGCGCCGCGAACGTCGCCGCATGGACATTGCGCAAGATCGGGCCGCGGCTGCGCGGCCACCGCACCGCGCGGCTCAATCTGACGGCCGCCTATCCGGAGAAGTCTCCGGCCGAGATCGAGCGCATCCTCGTCGGGATGTGGGACAATCTCGGCCGCCTCGCGGTCGAATATATCAACATGGATCGGCTGCTCGGCCCCGATCCGAATGCCGGCCGCATGGTGGTGCCCGCCAAAGACTTGCAAACGCTATCGCGCTTGCGTGACGACGGCCGGCCCGCGGTGATCTTCACATCGCATTTGGCGAGCTACGAGGTCGGCGCGATCTGGGCCGAGCGCAACGGGCTCGATCTGGCCATTCTTTACAATCCGCTGAATTTCGGCCCGCTGTCCGAGGAATTGCTGGCGATGCGCGAGGCCTGCATGGGCCGTCTCGTCGTTTCGGGACCGGATACGGCCTGGAAATTCCGCGAAGCGATGAAAGAGGGTTTGCACCTGACGCTGTTCGTCGACCAGCACCATGCGCACGGCGTCGAGGTGACGTTTTTCGGCCGGCGCTGCAAAGCCAACCCGATGGCGGCCCGTTTCGCCCGGCTGTTCGACTGCCCGGTCTACGGCTTCCGCACCATCCGTCTGCCGGACAATCGGCTGGCGCTCGATTTCACCGCCGAACTTGAAATGCCGCGCGACGCCGACGGCAAGATCGACGTCGCCGCCGGCACGCAGGCGATCACCAGCGCGGTCGAAGGCTGGATCCGCGAGCGGCCCGAGCAATGGCTGTGGCTGCAGCGGCGCTGGCGCTGACTCCTATTCCTCGTCGTTCACCCCGTCGGCGGTGCGATTTCGTCGAGGCTCTTTTGCCGTGCTTCCGGGCCAAGCTGCGTCACCGCGATCGCCGCAATGAACAGCAGCGCGGCGAGGCACACAAACACAGTCATCAGGCCGAACCCGGTCTGAATCCACAGGATGGTCGGCATGATGAAGGCGGTGGCAAGGCGGCCGACACCCGAGGCCCAGCCGAAGCCCGAAGCGCGCGCGTTGGTCGGAAACACCTCGGACGCGAAAATCTGCATCGCGTTGCCGGCGACCTGCACGAAGAACGTCATGATGAAGCCGACAACCATGAGCCAGATCGCGGTCTGAGCATTGGCGAACAGGATCGCCATCACGCCGGCGCCCACGAAGGTGCAGATCGACGTGACCTTGCGGCCGATCTTGTCGAGCGCGTACATCATGAAGAGGCTCGCGCACGGCACCGCGAAATTCATCGCCAGCAGATATTGCAGCGACTTGGTGATGCTAAAGCCCTTCGCGTTCATGATGTTCGGCAGCCAGGCGCCAAGCCCGATGGCGATACCGAAGAACGCCGTGAAGCAGATCATGCCGGCGATGACGCGCTTGGGGAACATGCGGAACACGACACCGAACGGATCGCTCTTGGTGTCGCTTGCCGCACCGGTCGCCAGTGGCTGGGTCGGAGCGGCGATGCCCATCCGGCCAAGTATGTCGAGGGCCTCTTTGCCGCGGCCGTGGGTCGCCAGATAGCGCGGCGATTCCGGCAGCGTGAAGCGGAACACCCACACGATGAGCGCAAGCACACCGACGAGAATCCACACCCCGCGCCAGACATGACCGGCGGCGACCGGGTCGACTGCCGATGAGGCAAACATGCCGCCAAACAAAAGCACGAGTCCGGTTCCGATCGGCCACACGCAGGCGCCGCCGATGAAATGCACGATGGCGAGCGCGCGGCCACGGATGCGCTTGGGCGACCATTCGCCCGCATAGGCGAACGCCAGCGGCTGCTCGGCGCCGAGGAAAATTCCGGCGATGAAGCGGCAGATCACCAGCAGGGTGACGTTGGGCGACAGCGCGCCGAGGATCGTAAAGATGCCGAAGAACAAGAGATTGAACTGATAAACGAAGCGGCGGCCGAATCGGTCGGAGAATTCGCCCTGGCCGGCGGTGCCAAGCGCCAGGCCGAAGATCGTGGCGCTGCCGATCGCCGCCGCACCAGCAGCGCCGAAACCGGATTTGATGATGAACGGAACGAGCGAACCGTAGATCGTGTAATCGATGACGTCGCAGAAATATCCGGCGGCGATGAGCGCGATGACGCGCCGGTACAGCGGCGAAACTTTCGCGTTGTCCAACGATTCGCTGACGAAGCCCTCAATCGTCTGGGCGCCGCCGCCCGCCTGCGCGGCCGTAACCGTGGCCATGTGATCCCTCCCCATGCCGTCAGAATTTGCCTTCGGAAATTCGGCCGCCGATCGCGGCTCTTGTGCGGCCACTGTGACGGGACCAACCCCCGACTGTCAATGCGATACGGGCCCGCAGGCGGTCGTGCAGGCCGCGAGCGCTTTAAGTCAAGGGCACCGCGCCGACATGGTCCTTGAAGGCCTGCCGCGCCGAGATCGCCGCATACCAGCGCTCGAAGTTTTTCAGCGCCGGGCGCTCAGGCACCAGTTGCCGGTAGCGATAGGCCATGACGCCGACCGGAATGTCGCCGTAGGAGAATGCGTCGCCGGCGAGGTAGGCGGTTTTCGCCAGTTGCTCGTCCACCATGACCATGGCGGCCGTCGTATTCTTTTTGCTGGCCTCGATCGCCGCGTGGTCGCGCTTTTCGGGCGGTATGCGGATCAAGCCCCAAAACACCGGCGTGATCGCCGGGCCGCACACCGACAATTGCCAATCCATCCATTGGCTGGCGCGCCCGCGGGCGTGCGGGTCGGCCGGTTCCAGCACGGACGATTTATGCTTGGCGGCGAGATAGCGCACGATAGCGTTGGATTCCCACAGCACGAAGCCGTCCTCGTCTTCGAGCGTCGGCACCAGGCCGTTGGGGTTCATCGCCAGGTAGGTGGGTTCGCGGTTTTTGCCGAACGAGCCGCCGATATCGATGCGCTCGTGCGGCAAGCCGATCTCGCCGACGGCCCACATAACCTTTTGCACGTTCGACGAGGTGTTCCGCCCCCAGATTTTAATCACGTCTCCCTCCCGCACTTTTCATTCGTCATTGGCGGACAGACGGGTTCGGCCTCCGGCCGCCGCGAGTGCATGCTTGATCCGGCAATCCATGCAGCAACGCCGCGCTCTCGACAAGTCAGCGGACGCGC
>JASHXZ010000156.1 GCA_030043285.1 Xanthobacteraceae bacterium
CGTGCCGGGCTTCATCGGCAACCGCCTGCAGCACGCGCTGTGGCGCGAGGCCATTTCACTGGTCGAGAACGGCATCTGCGATGCCGAAACCGTCGATGCGGTGATCAAGGCCTCGTTCGGGCGGCGCATCGGCGTGCTCGGCCCGCTGGAGAACGCCGATCTGGTCGGCACCGATCTCACACTCGCCATCCACGAGACCGTGCTGCCGGCGATCGATAGCCGGCCCGGCCCGTCGCCCACCCTGCAAAAGCTGGTCGCAGACGGTAAGCTTGGCTTCAAGTCCGGCGAGGGTTTTCGCAAATGGAGCGCCGAGGACCAGGCGGCGTTGCGCGCCAAGGTCTTTGCGCACCTGAAAGCGACCAGGGATAAATAACCTGCCGCGTTTCCCGGGCGCGGCGCGAAGCGATGCGCTGCAGACCCGGGATCGTTTCAGGCGCAGAGTCCGCGAAGGTCCCGGATCAGCGGTGCACCGCTTCGCGCTGCACAGCGTCCGGGACACGGATTTCGGTTTTACGCAGCGCCGGCATTACTTCATCGACGAACAGACCGATCGAGTGCAACGCTTCGTCGCGCGTCATGTCGCCGAACGCGAACTGGCCGACCACGTAATTGCAGCCGGTCGCCTCGATCTGTGCTTGTAGATGATGCCGCACCGTGGCGGGGGAGCCGGCGATGCCTTGGCCGCGCGCCATCAGCGGCTCGAATTCGGGCGGGCGCGGATGAGTCTGCGATCGCTTAAGCAGCCGCGGCAGGAACGTGAAGCTGTCATACCACGGTCTATAGGCGCGGCTTGCAAGCCGCATCGCCTGGGCGTCGGTGTCAGCGACGACGACAAAGCGGCCGAGCCCGATCTTGGGCAGCGGCGCTGTGCCTTGCGTCTCGCACCACGTCTTGCGGTAGCTCGCCACCGTGAGGTAAACCTCGTCGGTCGGATCGAGGTTGACGATGTTGAGCCTCCGGCGCGCGGCGCGCGCGGCGCTGTCGGGCGCGTGCGCGCCGTACCAGATCGGCGGATGCGGTGTTTGCAGCGGCGCCAACTCCATCGGCACATTGTCGAAGGAAAAATACTTGCCGTGGAAATCGAGCGTCCTGTTGGTGAGGCCGCGCAGGATCACCTCGACGGCTTCGTTGTACATGTCCTGCGCCTGCGCCGGATCGATGCCGAAATAATCGAGCTCGATCGGCGAGGCACCGCGGCCGAAGCTGACTTCGAGCCGGCCGCCGCTCATCTGGTCGAGCATGCAGATTTCGGCAAGAAGCCGCAGCGGATGATAGAGCGGCACGACGTAGACCATCGGGCCGAAACGCAGCCGCCTGGTGCGTTGCGCCACCGCGGCCAGAAAAATGTTGGGCGAGGGTGCCATGCCAAGCGGCGTCGCGTGGTGCTCGGCGATGTGGTAGCCGTAGAAGCCGGCGCGGTCGAACGCCTCGACGATTTTCAGGCGGTCTTCGTAATAGTCCGGCAGCGGCGTGCCGGCGCGGTCGAGGTGATCGAAAACTCCGAATTCCATTTCTTTTGCCTTTCTTCGACCACTGTAGCGTGGACCTGCGGAAGCGCAATCCCGGCGTCATTGCGAGCGAAGCGAAGCAATCCAGTGCGGAGCCGCCGTGCTGGATTGCTTCGTCGCTTCGCTCCTCGCAATGACCGAGGTGTGGCTCACACGCGCAATAATTCAATCAACGCACGGCTGTCGGCGAGCTTGTCGAGACCCATTACGGCGCCGATCAGCGCGTCCTGCTGCTCCTGGCGCATGATACGGCGCGTGAGCTTGCGGAATTTGGCGACGATGTCGTCGGTGCTGGCAAAGGATTGCTCGCTTCCGCGCGGCGCTTCGCGCGTCGCGCGCTCGATCGGGCCGTCGCGCAAACGCACCTCGACGCGCACCTTGTGGCGGAAGGCAGCGCCGGCCGCGGTGATCTCGGGGTCTTCCACCACTCTGACCTTGCGCGACAGCGCAATCCGCCTCTCGTCGTGCACGCAGGCTGACGTAAATTCGTCGACGAATACATCGCCTTCGAGCAGCAAGGTGGCGACGCAGAACGGCAAGTTGAGCTGCGCCGCGGTCAGGCCCGCAGGCTTGTACGGCCAGCCGACGTGATCGACCGTGACCTTCGAGCCGTGGACGACGATCTCCTCGATGTCGTCAATCGCGAACGGCCGGCGTGCGCGAATGTCGCGCAGCGCATCGAGCGTGGTGTGGTTCGAGCCAACGCAAGAATAGAACTTCAGCGATATGCGCAGCGTCTCGAAGCGCTCGCCAAGTCCGGCACTCAGCTCGTCGAGATTGAAGCGGTCGCGCGAGCGCGAGAACGTGGTGCAGAAACCGCCATAGGGCGCCTCGAACACGTCGACGATTCCCGTAAAGCCGTTTTGCGCCAACAGCGCGCCGTACAGTCCGCTCTGCGCCGCGCGTCCGGCGTGCATGCGCTTGACCATGGCGCCGTATTGGGCGGCCATCAGGCCGGACGATTGCGTGCCGGCGATGCCGAGCGCGTGAACGGTCTTGTCCGTATCGAGCCCCAGAGCGCGCGCGGCGCCGGCAGCGGCAGAGAAAATTCCGACCGTGGCGCCGGAATGCCAGCCTTGGCCGATATGCTCCTGGCCCATGCACAGGCCGACGCGGGGGCCGATCTCGTAGCCGGCGACCGCGGCAGTGAGAAAATCGCGGCCTGACAGTTTGGCGTGGCTCTCGGCTGCTGCGATCAGCGCCGGCAACGTCACTGCACCGACGTGCAGCACCGCCTTGCGGTGCACGTCGTCGAGCTCGAAGCCCTGCACCTGCGTGCCGTTGAGCAGCGCGGCGTGCGGTGCGGACAACAGCGTATCGGTGCCCCAGATCGAGGTGGTGCGGGTGGCGTCGAGCTTTTGCAACGTGCCGCGCAGGATGCGGCACCATTCCAGATCGGCGCCGTAAATGGCGCAGCCGAGCGAATCGAGAATGAGCAGTTTTATCCGCTCGCGCACCGCGGCGGGAATTTGCTCGCAGGTCAGGCCGGAGACGAATTCGGCGATGCGGCGGGTGTGCGGATTATTTGTCGTGCTATGATAGGCCATGCCATTCTTTATCGTCATTCCGGGGCGCCGCGAAGCGGCGAACCCGGAATCCATAATCCCGGCGCTGGGGTTATGGATTCCGGACTCGCGGCCTTCGGCCGCGCTCCGGAATGACGGCTATCGCGCCGCGGTTTTCGCCTTCACCGCGTCCCACCATGGGCAGACGCCGGCCATGACTTCATAATTGCCATCCATGACCTGCACCGGCCGGCGATAGCCTTCGGCGGCGTTTTTCAGCCGTAGCGCGCGGGCCTTCTCGTTGTCTTCCTTCGACAGCCAGATGCGGTCATGGCCCCACAGGCTCGGACCTTCCTTGCGCTCGGCGGCCTGCCAGGTGTCGACGTCGATCGAACGCGCGCCCCAGCCGTACTCGACCATGAAGCCGGACGGCGTGACGCTGTAGAACGACGTGATGAAATCGGATGTGTGGCGGCCGAGCGTGACGCCGATGCGGCCTTCCTCGCCGAGCGCGATATCGTAAGCCTGACCGACATCGTCGAAGGAGAATAATTCCATCATGATGTGA
>JASHXZ010000157.1 GCA_030043285.1 Xanthobacteraceae bacterium
ACCAGCGCCAACAGTTCGTCGACGTTGTGCCGCGCGTAAAGCGTCGCACCGGTTCGAACTGGATCGCCCGCGTAATAACGCTCGTACTGAAGCATGCGCTGGCCGAACTGGGTGCCGGTTGCATCCCAAGCCAGCTTACCGAGATGAATCCGGCTCTCGGCATCGATGCCTGCCCCACGATAATAGGCGGCAATATCCGAACCGATATCCGAGGTTAAGTCATTGTGCGTCGGATTGATCAGCAGCCCACCGGCGCCAATGACCTGCACGACCTTGACGATGCGCTCATACATGCGCGGCAGGTGATAGCGGATGCTCTGCAGCGGCGGCCAAGCCGGGCGGATCGCTCCGCTCTCAGTGCGTTCTGCCTTCGTCTCCGACAGATGAAGCGCCCCTTCGATTAACTGGAGGAAACCGAGGATCTCGCCGAGTTGCTCTTGAACGTGGAGGAATACGTCCGTCTTCACGGAGCGCGATACCGCGATGGCGATTCCGACCAGAAACTTGCACTTGGCAAGCCCGCGGATCGCCGTCTGATGTCCCCTATTGTTTTGAATGCTGGCGCTGGTAAATAGCTTATTTGCAAGCGTCACATTTTCATGAAGAAACACGCGTTCCCAGGGAATCATAACATCGTCGAATACGACCATTGCATCCGGCTCCTCGAAACGGCTACCCAGCGGATGGTCCCATTTCGACATGCCACCATCGTCGAACGGCTCGCGGCAGATAAACTTCAAGCCGAGTGCATCGGTCGGGATGCCGAAAGCGAGGGCGTGTTTCTCCTCGTTTTCCGAAACGCTGCCTGGCAGCGGATACACAATGATTTCATCAGCGGTTGGACCATGAGTGGCGAGCATTTTGGCACCACGGACAACAAGGCCGTCGCCGTTCTTGTTGACGATCCCGAGATGCGCATAGGGGTTGCTCTGCTCGGCGGAACTCTTCGAACGATCAGTCTGCGGATTGACGATGGCATGCGTCAGGAACAGATCGTTTTTCCTGCAGTGATGATAGTAGTTTGACAGGTTCTTGCCGAAGTCCGCGCCCAGCTGCTTGAAAAAGCCGGTTTCCTCGAAGGCCATCAGCACTGTGTTGCAGTAGTCCGGCGAACGCCCAATCATGCCGAACGTCGCATCAGCCCAGACCGACATAGCCCGGCGACGATCCACTAAATCCTCTTGGCTGCCGGGGATGAGATACGACATCCCATAGCTGTCATTGCTCTCGGAATCGGTAACGGACATCTTGACGCTGCGCTTTGGCGACGTTTGCAGATCGTACAAAGCTGCAATCGCTTCGATAGGTCGCTGAAAGAGGGCATCAGATGTGACATCGTCGATCTTCCGGCCGGCGATCCAGACGGTCTTCTTCGCCTGCGCCTTCAGACCCGCGATATAATCCTGACCGGTACGAACCATATGTCCCGCCTATGCTCAGATGCGCTGCCGACAACGATCTGTTGGATAACCTCATGCCGTTGGTTTGCGGGCTTGCTGTGCATGTTCGCCGGGACCGGCGTATGCGCGCGGCTACGCCCGCAGCCAACTCGCAAATCAATGGTGCCAGCCTCTTTACACGATCAGTCCTTTCGCCGGTGTCTTTTTCAAGAGCTCAGCTGACATGACATTTCGGCATTTCGCGACACAGTAGGCGTAGCGTAGAAATAGAGTCAATTGCAGCCACGGAAGCATCATGGTATTTGATGCGGCGTTCCAAAACATTGTGAGAGGGAGCGAGCGAACAGATGTCGGTTGCCAGCAAGGACATCCTAATCGTCGGCGCGGGCATCGGCGGGTTGACGTTAGCTCTCTCGCTGCACGCCGTTGGCTTTGGCGACCGTATATGAAGGCGCGCAGAAACTTATTGACGCCGCCGTCGCGAAAGCGACCGAGATCGAAGTGCCAGAGTGCATCTCGGTCGTCGATAGCGGAGGACATCTTCTCGCATTCGGCCGCATGGATGGCGCTTTCCATATGTCTTTTGACACCTCGTTGATGAAGGCCAAGACGGCAGCCTGCTATGGCGAGCCGACCGGCAATATCGCGGCTGGCGTTGACATCAAGCTGGCCGTTGCAACACAAGGACAACGCATCAATCTGCCGGGTGGTGTGCCGGTGATAGTCGGCGGTCGCGTCATTGGCGCCATCGGTATCGGGTCGGGCACCGGCGAAGAGGACCGGCAGGTCGCAATGGCCGCAGTCAAGGTTATTTCCGGCGCCAAGCACTTTGACTGACGCACGGTGGCCTAAACCTTCCCTCCTAATGCCGCTTTGACTCGCGTCGACGACATCGGCACTTCGCGCAGCCGGATTCCGGTCAGCCTGGCGAATGCGTTTCCTACGCACGCGGCAGTCAGCGGCACGCCATCCTCACCAACACCCGTCGGCATGTTGTCAGTAGAGATGACGGCGACTTTGATCTCCGGCACGTCTTCCATCCGCATGACCTGGTAATCCATGAAGTTCGACTGCTGCACGTGCCCGGCCTTGATCGTGATCTCTTCCCGTAAGACGTGGCCAAGCCCATAAACGATGCCGCCCTCGATCTGAGCCGCAATGTTGCGCGGCTGCACGGCGACGCCGCAATCGATTGCCGCCCAGAAATTGTGAACCTTGATCTTGCCGCGGCGCGCATCGAGTGAGATCTCGGCGATGCCGGCCACCAGAGTCTCGTCCTTCTTCTCGATCGCCAGCCCGAGCGCGCGGCCTTCGCGCGGGCGGTCCCAATCGGCCATCTCGGCGACTGTTTTGAGAAGATGCGTCGCGCGAGGGCTATTGCGTGTGTGCTGCAGGCGATAGGCGAGCGGATCCCTGCCCTGTGAGTGCGCGATCTCGTCGATGAAACCTTCGATGGCCAACAGATTGTGCCCGACGCCGACGCCGCGCCAGGGCGACAGCCGCGTTCCGCAGATCTGGCGCACGAATTCGGCGCGGCGGTGCGGGAAGCCATAATGCTCCAGCACCGAACCCTTCATCAGGATGTGATCCTTGCCGCCGATCCGCTCGAAAGAAGCCGGCGACATATAGGCCACCACCGACTCGCCGATGACGCGGTGGTGCCAGGCGACGATCATGCCGTCTGCGTCGAGGCCCGCCTCGATGTAATGCGCCGTCATCGGTCGGAATTTGCCCGCCTTCAGGTCGTCCTCGCGGCTCCACAGCAGTTTCACCGGCTTGCCAGCGACCTTGGCGAGCCGCACCGCATCGATACCGACATCGGCGGGCGAGCGGCGGCCATAGGCACCCCCGAGCCAATGCTGGTGCACCGTGATCCGGTCGGGTGTGGTCTCGAGCACCTGGGCGACCGCGCTCATCACGCCACTAGGGCTTTGCGTCCCGATCCATACTTCCGCAGACTTACCATCGGGTGCGACACTCGCCGTCGCGTTCAGCGGCTCCATTTGCGCGTGGTAGACATAGCGGGTGCGGTACTCGGCCCGCATAACCGTCTTTGCGGCCGGAATTGCTTTCTCCACGTCGCCCGCGTTGAAGTAATCGATGCCGCGTTTGCTTTTGTCGCGCGCAACGGCGGCGAAAGCCACGAGCGATTTCTCGCTGTCGAAAGATGCGCCCGGCGCATTGGTCCAGGTCACGGTCAGCGCGTTCTTTGCCGCTTGCGTCGCCTCGAAGCTCACTCCCAACACGCCGACGCCGTTGGGCAACCTCACCACGGCCGAAATGCCCGGAATCTTCCGCGCTTTACCATCATCGACAGTTTCGGGCGCGCCGCCGTCATACGGAGACTGCAGCAGCGCGGCATAGAGCATGCCGGGCAGGCGTACATCGATCGCGTACTTGGCCGCACCGCGGACTTTGAGCGGGACCTCGTCGCGCGCGAGATCGGCACCGATCAGCCGGAACTGGCTGAGCGGTTTCAGATCTTTCTCTTCGACCTTCGGTAATTCCGCGGGCGGCCGCGCGAACTTGGCGACCTCGCCGTAGGAGATGCGCCGGATGGAGGCTGGGTGGACGACGGCGCTCGGTTCGGTCGAAAGGTCAGCAACGGGCACCCCCCATTTGCTCGCCACCGCATCGAGCAGAACGCGGCGGGCCTGGGCGCCGGCCATGCGCAGCGGCTTGTAATAGGCCCGCACCGTCGCGCTGGAGCTAAAGGAGAGCGAGCCGTTGTACCAGGGATTGCCGTACTTCTTCGCATCGAGCGGCGACGAGGCGATCTTGACGTGCGCCCAGTCTGCGTCGAGTTCCTCGGCGATAATGGCAGGAAGCGCGGTGAAGCTCCCCTGCCCCATTTCCGCGGCCGGGGACATGATCGTTATCGTGCCGTCAGCCGAAATGTTGAGCCACCAGTTGGGCCAGACGCGATCGTCAGCTGTCGCATTGGTGACGAGTTCGAGCCCAGCCAAACCGAGGCCGAAGGATAATCCGGTCGCGCCCGCCAGGAAGCGGCGCCGGCTGAGCGAGCGTGTCTTGCTGCTGTTTCGCGCCATGGCTCAGCCCTCCCGCGCCGCGCGCTGGATCGCCGCGATGATTTTCAGGTAGGTGCCGCAGCGGCAAATATTCCCGTTCATCTGTTCGACGATCTGATCGCGCGATGGATTTTTGTTGCGCGCCAGCAGCGCGGCAGCCTGCATGATTTGCCCGGACTGACAGTAGCCGCACTGCGGCACCTGTTCGGCGATCCAGGCTTTTTGCAGCGCATGCTGGCCGTCGGACGATAGCCCTTCGATCGTTGTGACCGATAGTCCTTCGACAAGAGACAGCGGCGTGATGCACGAGCGGACCGGATTGCCGTCGACATGGACGGTGCAGGCGCCGCACGCGGCGATGCCGCATCCGAATTTTGTGCCGGTCAAGCCGAGATGTTCGCGCAACACCCAGAGCAATGGCGTGTCGGGATCGATCGCGACTTCTTGGCGTTCGCCGTTGAGTGTGACAGCCACCATGTCGCCCTCCTGCCTTCTGTTCGGTCAAAGAAGCTAACACTCGGGCCCTGGAGGGGGAAGCGGCTTCGGACAATCCCCAGGTAGGCGCGCCATCCAAGCGGGGGGCGGCGCGCCACTTCTATGGTCCGTCAATCTAGAGACGACTCGGTCGCGAAATTCGTTGCAGTGATTTTGCGTGTGACAGACTTGGCTGCAGAATTAGCCCACTTCACATACTTCTCGGAAGCGACCAGAAAGCCTTTTGCGACTAAATTATCAACGTCCGTAAACAGTTCAGCAGTGGATAGCTTGAAGCTTCGATTTGGAGCGTTGTTCAAGCCCTCAAGGTAGGCTTTGTACTCGTCGTTCACGAAAAATCCATATCTACCGCTCATAACGGCTTCCCTGACTTTGTCATAAAAGGATTGAACGAAGGGAAAGTGCAACAAGACACATGAGACGTCGGCGATCCGGGCGTTTTTTGCGTGGTGCCAGTGTACAAACGGCTCAAGCTGCCCGTCCATCAAAAACAAAGACACCTTCGTCAAGCCATTATTTGTACGAAACAGCTGATTTCTTATTCCTCCTGTGTGATGCATGATTCGCCCATCGGGAACGTCTGAGTGTTTATACGTGTTTCTCGTCAAGGACGATATATCGTAGTAACGGTACTTCTCAACCAAATTGTCCTCCGGACTGCTGCGCAATTGTGAAAACGGTCTATCTGAAAACATATCGAGCATCTGCGTGATAACCGCATTGTAGTTTTCCCGTGTCAAGTATGATATGAATTGGTGTAACGTGAGAGATCTTGAATACGGAAAGTCAAAGAGCTCGTCTATATCCGCACACAGACACCAGTTACCTCGACAAAACCTTTCTGCCAAAAACAATTTCATTAGATTTTCGTAGCGACTGTATGGAGCTGACGTCCGAAGAACGCTTACTTGCTCTTCCCCCAACAATCGAGAAAGACTGCCGTCGGTTGAATCATTGTCAAGGAACACAAAATGCCTAATACCAAGCCTTCTGTAGTGTTTAAGAAAGGAATCGACGTGCATAATTCCATTTCTCATCACGCATATAAGGATGACGTCATTTAAGTCGTACGTTAGCCGTTTTGGCCCTGTAAGATGTGAGATGCGGAACGGTAAGATTGCCTTCCGAAGGCGCAGCAGGTGTCGATTGAACTTGTTAAATTCTGCAATCGTATTGCGGACCCGGGAAATGCGCGCAGCGCCCCTATTCCGGATTTCACGCATTTAGCTTTTTTACCTTCTACCGTCGCGTCGGCCGGCAATTCCAAGATTCATCCCTAAACCTTGCTAGCTGCAGAGAGATTATCGACAGTCAGGTCGGGACCTGCCACCGCTGCTTCGAGCAGCCGAATAAATCCGCCGACAAATTGTTTCACCTTGGCGGGGTCGTAATGCCCGGCATCAAACGCGACAGAGCAGTCGCGGTCGTCGTCGCGCTCGCGGAAGGTGATGTTGAAGCCGGGCGGCATCGCCGTATAGGCGCGATCAACGACGTCCACCTCGAGGCCGCTCAGGGACAGGCGCTGTGGAATGAAAGATTGCACCACTGCGCGAAACTGCGGCCAGGCTATGCCGCGCGCCTGAAATTCGTCAATCAAAAGGCCGTAGGGGATCTCGGAGCGTGCGACCGTCTGCGCGATCCGATCGCGGACCGTTCGTACCAAGTCGCGAAACTGCGTCTGTGGTCTGACGTATAGCTTCAGTGTGACGATGTTGGCGAAATTGCCGATCATGTCTTGCAGCGGACGCCGGTTACGCTGGTCGACCACGGTGCCAATCGTGATGTCCGAGTCGCCGGTCTTGGCGGCGAGTGCCGCAGTAAATGCAACGAGCCGGACAACGTAAGGGGTGGTGCGTTCGGCACGCGCCAACGCGAGCGTCTGCTGGGCCACCTGCGGCGTCATGGCCCAACGCATTACGCCGTCGGATGGATCGACGCCGCTCACCGGAGCCTCACGTGCGAACGGCAGATCGGGCACGGCGGGCGCGCCCTCCAGCAGATTCTGCCACCATGCTACCTCGCTCTGCCAGCGGGGATCGTCGAGGCGCAATCGGTGCCGCTGCCACGTCGCGTAGTCGGCGTAATCGAGCGACTGCCGGTCGGGTAACGACGGCGGCTCGCCCCGCAATGCTGCGCCGTAGAGGACCTCAAGCTCTCGCGCGAATATGGACCGCGAGAGATTATCGTAGATGATATGGTTGACGGTTTGAACCAGCCAGTGCCGGTCGTCGGCAAGCCGGATCAGCGCGAACGATAACAACGGTCCCTGTCTCAGATCTGCGATTCGGGACCGCGCTTCCCCCACGATTTTCCGGGCTTCTGCCTCCGGATCATCGGCATGAGCGGCATCAAAAAATAAGATCGGCGTCGAGGTCGCGCCATGAACAATCTGCACCAGCCGGCCATCGACGGTATCGAACGTGGTGCGTAGCGGTTCGTGGCGCCGAACGATGAGGTCAATCGCATCGCTAAGCGCTTTTCGATCTAGTGAGCCGACGAGACCGTATGCGGTTGTGTCAACGAAATTCGGCGCGTTGCGCGGCTCTTGCGAGTGCATCCAGACCCATTCCTGGATGTAGGCAGCCGGCGGCGGGCGATCGCGCGAGACGCTGACCAGGGGCGGGTCAAGCAAATCCGCCGGCTCCAACGCATCGATCGCGGCGGCGAGCTCGGCGAGGGTCGGATTGTCGGTGAGATTGCCAAAGTCTATGTCACGGCCAAGCGTGTCCTGTACGCCAATCTTGATGGTCGTTGCCGCCAACGAATCGCCGCCCAGTTCGAAGAAATCATCGTCGCGGTTGATTTGGTTTGCCTGCAAGGCCTCCGCCCAGAGTTCGGCGAGGGCCGCTTCGGTCGGAGTGCGCGGCGGTATCGACGGCTGTTCCTCACGCGCCGAAGAATCGCGACGCAGCAGGGCCTCGCGGTCGATTTTGAAATTTGCCAAGCGTGGCAACTGTGAAAGTATTGTGGTGAGTGCCGGCATCATGTAGTTCGGCAGCGAAGCGCGCAGGGCTTGCATGATATCGCGCGGCGACGTGTTCGTCCCGGGATCGAGCTCGCAATAAGCCACCAGGGACCGCGGCGCACCGTTATCGTGCAGCCGGACCACAATCGCGGCGTCACGCACGCCGGCGCAAGCGATCAGCGCGCCCTCGATCTCTGCGGGGGAAATGCGATGCCCAGCGACCTTTATCTCGTGGTCCTTGCGGCCGACATATTCGATAAGCCCGTCGGGCCGCCGCAAGACGAGATCGCCGGTCCTGTAGCTGCGCAGGGTCGGGTCATCCGGATGCGCCTTGAAGGCACGCGCCGTGTCAGCCGGATTGCGCCAATAACCAAGCGCCACCGAACGGCTGGTGACAACGGCTTCGCCGATTTCACCGTCGGGAACGGGATGTCCGCCGCCGTCGACAATCGTCAACTGCTGATCTGGTGGGGCTCGGCCGACTGGCAGACGACTGTTTGTCCCGCGCGATCGCTCCCCGACGAACCATTGCGCGTGGACGCCCGCCTCAGTCGAACCGAAGCCGATCCGTATGCGGACTCCCTCAGCGCATCCGCGACGCACGCAGGTGATGTCGCTCCAGTCGACGCGGTCGCCGGCGAGGCTCACCAGACGCAGCGTGGTGAAGCGCTCTCCGCGCGGCAACGATTCGACGAGGAATCGGAATAGCCGCGGTACTACCCAGATCACTGTGACGCCGATCTCGCGCAGTTTCGCAGTGAGCGCGGCCGGCGCCAAGTCGGCTGGTGATAGGCAATAGAGCGAAGCGCCATTGAGCAAGCTGCAAAATGTGGTGATCAACCCTTCGGTCGTGCTTGGAGAGTTGAAGAGGACGAGACGATCTGCCGAATCGAACCGCATAGCCTTGCTGGTCTGATAGACGTAGTGCAGGAGAGCGCGTTGATGGCGCTGCACGCCCTTCGGCTGTCCGCTCGAGCCAGAGGTATAGGAGATCGAGACAAGGTCGTCTGGTCGAACCGAGACAATCGGCTGCCCTGCCTGTCCAACCGGCAGCGTGTCCAAATCGATAACCGGTATTTCGGGGGAAAGAATCGCGCTCAGGTTCTCGGCTGTCTCTCCCGCCGAGATCATCACAACAGCCTCAGCATGCCTTGCGAGCGACTGGATTCGCTCGACTGGGTGAGTGGCATCAAGTGGGACGAAAGCGCGACCGGCAGACAATGTTGCAAGCATGGCCGCGGCGTACCGGCTCTCGTTGCGTAGTGCGATCGCCACCTGCCCGGAGCGATCGGCCGCTGCCACAGCAATCGCGGCAGCGATCGCACTGGCCAGCCGGGTCAGCTCGCCATAAGTCAGCGAGCGGGCATCGTCACTGACCGCTGTGCGATCCGCGTAGCGCGACGCTCCAAACGCAAAGCGATCGGGAATTGAGCCGTCAATCGCGGTCTCCGGGAATGCTTCGATCGGCACGATTGCCTCGCGGCGATCAGCAAGATTGTCGGACTTTGCAGCCGTCACTGGAGCCCTTGTGCCCGGACCGGAACCAGGGAAAGATGGTGCAGATTAAGGACTATCGTTGGCTTCTTCAATCCCGCTTGGGCCGGGCGTAACAATTGGACATTGAAGCTAGCAAACCGACGGGGGCGCTGCCTGTTCTGCTGCAACGCGTGGTCGCGGCCCTGCGGGGTGGTAACGTTGCCCTGGCTGAACGGCTGTGCAGCGCGATTTTGGTTGCGCAGCCCGATCATCCGGAGGCACTGCATCTTCTCGGAATTGCCGCACATCGGCAAGGGCGCAACAAAGAAGCGCTCCAACACATCCGGCGCGCCCTCGAAATTGGATCAGAATCGGCAGAGCTGCATGCCAATTGCGGTACGGTGCTGTGCGCACTTTCGCGCTACGCCGATGCGCTATCGAGCTTTGATCGCGCCCTGAAGACTGGCCCAGCTACGGCAGAATTGCACTGTAACCGCGGGCTGGCGCTTTACGAACTTGGACGCTTCGAAGATGCGGCGAGCGCCTATCGCGCGGCATTGGCTGTGCAGCCGAAATTAGCCCAGGCGCATTCTGGAATAGCGGCAACGCTTTGCGAGCTTAGGCGGCCTCGGGAAGCTGTCGATTACGAGGCAAGTGGCCTCGCGTTGCGAACCGATCGCAACAGCCGGATCAACTATCTCGTCGCTATGGAGCGATATCCTGACGCTGTGGCTCTGCTGGATGAGGCCATGATGACCGTCAAGCCTCTCGGCGACGTGGATGAGCCGCGTTACGAGAGGGCGCCGCAGACCATCCGGCGCGTCGTCGTCGATTGCGGCCACCATCTGATGCACCCGGCCGAGGCAAGTGATCTTGCACAAGCGTGCGGGTTGCCCGTGCAACTCGTCGATCTCTCCCGCGATTCACCGGACGACTACGGCGCCGCTGGCGATACGCTGGTTATTTACTCTCATGGTATCTGGCAAGCAACGTCGGCGCCGCTGCGCGCGCTTAAGCAGGCAGCCCCCGACTGTCCTGTCGTGGTCTGGCTGTTCGCCAACCACACCAGTTATTTGGCGAACGCCGCGCTCGCTGCGGCCGCTGACGTCACGTTTCCGGCGCATGTCACACCGATCGACTACCTGGCGCCGTGGGCGCGGACGCCACTGGCTGCTGTTGTACCGCTGGCGCTATTCCAATGGCCTGCGGAGATGTTAGCCGGCCTCTACCGCGAGTGCCGAGGCGAAACGCGATCCGACGCACTCAGCGGGCATTTCTCGCTTTACGCTGTTGCAGCGCGACGTAATCGGCTGATCGCCGAAGCGATCGAAGCATGGCCGGACGCCGACTTGTCGCTGCATCGCGGATGGCGCTATCACGCAGCGTCGCCACTTGACCGCTTTCTCAAGTGGCGACGCTTCAAATGTTCTGCGGCGTTGCCCGTTTCGGGTGACCTTTCGATGCGCGTCTTCGACGCGCTGGCGGCGGGCCAAGTGCCGATCGTGCCGCGTGATATTCTTGACTTTGACCGTGTCGTTCCTGTTGCCGACCAGGCGAGCCTGCCAATCATCCGGCTCGAAGAATATACGCTCGAAGCATTGCGCGCAGCACATCGTAGGGCGATCAACGCGTTCGATCATGGCGGGGAGGCCGCAGCCGAGGCGCGTCATTGTTACGTCCTGCGGCACCATATGCTGGCGCACCGTATCCGAGACATCGTCAGTTATGTCGCCCACGCGAAGTGAGGCAACCGGGCCCGGCCGATCGC
>JASHXZ010000767.1 GCA_030043285.1 Xanthobacteraceae bacterium
GCCGTAGCACTCGCACTCATGTTGACCCCGTCCCGTCTTGTTGGGGTCACCTTTCGCACAAAGCTTTTGCAGCGCGGCTAAATCGGTTCGTTCAATTTGAAGCAAACACAAGTCAAGAACGCCGGCAATTCGGTTGCAAGTTGCGGCGTTTGTTGTATGAAATTCGAATTATTCGATTTTAGCTAAAACTGTAACGATCAGGCATTGCCTGCAAAACGTCGGAGTTCTTCGAGCTAGGACAGGTTTTTGCGTCGGCATCCGGCGCCTTGCAGGCTTGGCGCCGCTGCTCGACGTCGTTGCCTTTCACCGAACAGCTCGCAAAAATTTCGAAGAATGCCTTTACCCGCTGGTCACTGTTTCAAAGAAACGAGGGTTCCTCCGGGCCCGACGCCGCCTCGTCGCCCGGCGACACGTCGCGCCGGCCAAGCCAATAGCTGAACCGGTCCAGATAAAGATAGATGACCGGCGTCGTGTAGAGCGTGAGGAACTGCGACACCAACAGGCCGCCGACGATGGCGATGCCGAGCGGCCGTCGCAGCTCGGACCCGGCGCCCTGGCCGAGCGCCAAGGGCAGGCCGGCGCCGATGGCGCACATGGTCGTCATCATGATCGGGCGGAAGCGCAGCAAGCAGGCCTGGTGGATTGCCTCGTCCGGGCTCTTGCCTTGGTGACGTTCGGCTTCCAGCGCAAAGTCGATCATCATGATGGCGTTCTTCTTGACGATGCCGATCAACAGAATGATGCCGATGAAGGCGATCAGGCTGAGGTCGTAGCCGAACAGCATCAGCATTAGCAGCGCGCCGACGCCGGCCGAGGGTAGCGCGGACAGGATGGTGATCGGATGGATGAAGCTTTCGTACAGCATGCCGAGCACCACGTAGACCACCACGATGGCCGCCAGGACCAGAAGCGGCGTCGAGGTGAGTGAGGCCTGAAAAGCTTGCGCGGTGCCCTGGAACGAACCGTGCAGCGTCGCCGGGGTATGGAGCTGCGCGGCGAGGGCGGAGATGCCATCGACCGCCTGACTGAGCGCGATCCCGGGCGCCAGATTGAAGGAGAGCGTCACCGCGGGAAATACGCCCTGGTGATTGATGGTGAGCGGCTGCACCGAGGTGGAAAAATGCGCCACCGCCGATAGCGGGACCTGCTGACCGTTTCCGCCCGGCACGTAGAGGCGGGACAGCGCGGTGGCTCCGACCTGGAACCTCGGCTCCACTTCGAGAATGACTTTGGTCTGCTGCGTGGCGGAATAAATGGTCGCCACCTGCTGCTGCCCGAATGCCGCATAGAGCGCGGTGTCGATGGCGGCGAGCGAAATGCCGAGCCGCGATGCGGCATCACGGTCGACTTCGATGGGAATGTGCGGCGAAGCGATCTGTTGATCGGTGGCGACGTCGGTGAGGATGTTCATCGTCTGCATCTTGCCGAGCAGGATGGGCGCCCAGTGATTGAGCTCGTCGGAATCCGTGTCGGTCAGCGTGTACTGGTATTGCGCTTGCGACAGCCGCCCGCCGATCGTGACGTCCTGGCCGGCCTGCATGAAGAACTTGGCGCCGATCACCCTGGCGACCTGCGGCCGCAGCCGCGCCATCACACCTTCAATCCCCGTCCGCTGTGAAAACGGCTTGAGCTGGATGAACATGCGGGCGGTATTCTCGCTGGAATTGCCGCCAGTCGCGCCGGCGAAGCTGACCATGCCGGAAACCGCGGGGTCGGCGACGATAATCTTCGAGATTTCGTCGTTGATCTTGGTAATTCCGGCGAACGACATGTCCTGTCGGGCCTCGACCTGACCGAACAGGAAGCCGGTATCCTGCTGCGGAAAGAAGCCCTTTGGAATCTCGACGTACAGATATCCGGTCAGCACGATCAGCGCGAGCGTGGCGAGCAGCATCGGCAGGCGATGGGCGAACACCCAGTCGAGGCCGCGCTCGTAGACGGCGAGCGAGCGGTCGAAGAAGCGCTCGAAGGCGCGGCTGATCCGGCCCGGCGCTCGCTCGTGCTCGCGGGCGAGAAACAGCGAGCACATCATCGGGGTGAGCGTCAATGCGATGAAGGCAGAGGCGACGACTGCGATGCTCACCGTCACGGCGAATTCGTGGAACAGACGGCCGACGATGCCTGACATCAGCAACAGCGGAATGAACACCGCGATCAGTGAAAAGGTGATCGAGATGATAGTGAAGCCGATTTGGCCGGCGCCGATCAGAGCGGCCTCGAAGGCGGATTGCCCCGCCTCGATGTAGCGCACGATGTTCTCGATCATGACGATGGCATCGTCGACGACGAAACCCACCGCGATCGTCAGTCCCATCAATGATAGATTGTCGATGCTGTAGCCGAACAGGTACATGACGCCGAAGGTGGCGATGATCGACAACGGCACCGTCACGCTCGGAATGGACGTGGCCCACGGCGTGCGCAGAAAGGCGAAGATGATCAGGATCACCAGGACGCCGGTGATCAGCAAGGTCATTTCGACATCTTCGACCGAGGCGCGGATGTTTTCCGAACGGTCACTGACCAGGTCGACGTGCACCGAAGGCGGAACGGATTGCAGCAGGCCCGGCAGCAGCGACTTGATCTGATCGACGACCTGCAAGGTGTTGGCGCCGGCTTCGCGCCGGATGAGAAGCAATTCGGATGGCTTGCCGTCGAACCAGGCTCCGGTCCGGGGATTCACTGACGAATTGATGACGGTGGCCACGTCACCGATCGTGACCGGAGCGCCGTTCTGATAGGCCAGGATGATTGGTCGGAACTCGTTCGGGCTGAATAGCTGATCGTTGGTGTCGAGCGTGAATTCTTGCTGCGGTCCTTCCAGGTTGCCTTTTGGGGAATCGAGTGTCGCGTTGCTCAGCGCGGTCTGCACCTGGGCGAGGCTCAAGTTCCGCGAGGCCAAAGCCTGGGGGTCGACCTGGACGTGAATCGCCGGCAATTGCTGGCCGGCGATGTCGACCTGGCCGACGCCGGGCACCGTCGACAGCGACTGGGCCAGGATGATGTTGGCGTAAGCATCGATCTGATAGAGCGGCATCGCGTCGGAATGCACGGCGTAGATCAGGATCGCGCGTTCCGCCGGGTTGGTCTTGCGATAGGTCGGCGGTGTCGGCAGGTTTTTCGGCAGCAGGCCGCTGGCCGCATTGATCGCGGTCTGCACGTCGCTCGCTGCGCCGTCGATATTGCGGCTCAGATCGAATTGCAGCGTGATGCTGGTCTGGCCCAATCCGCTGGTAGAGGTCATCTGCGACAGGCCGGGAATCGCGGTGAACTGATCTTCGAGCGGCGTCGCTACGGTGGCGGCCATGGTCTGCGGACTGGCGCCGGGCAGTTGCGCTGTGACTTGGATGGTCGGGAAATCGATGTTGGGCAAAGCCGCGACCGGCAACAGCTCGTAAGCAACAAGCCCGAACAGCAGAATGCCGGCCATGAGCAGCGTGGTGGCGATCGGCCGGCGTATGAACGTTTCCGAAATGTTCATCGCTAATTCGCCTCGGCCTCGGGCCCGGGCTGCGCCGCCGCCGGCTGCGTGGTCTGCTGGACGGCGACCAACGAACCGTTGTCAAGGCGGTACTGTCCGTCGGTGACGACCTTTTCACCGCCGGAGAGGCCTTTTTGGATTACCGAAACGCCGCCCTGGCGTTGACCGGGCGTGACGTCGACCCGGCGAGCCTTGTTGTTGCTGTCGATCACGTAAACGTATGAGCCGCTCGGCCCGACCATAATGGCGGGTGCCGGCACCGTGACGACATCGTGCAGTGTCGACACCGTAAGCGCTGCCCGTACGAATTCGCCCGGCCACAGCCGAAGGTCTTTATTGGGGAAGGTGGCTTGCAGCAAAATAGTGCCAGTCGCGGTGTTCACCTGATTATCGATCAGAGTGAGCTTTCCGTTCTCGATCAGCTTGCGGTCCTGGGTGTAGACGCCGACCTGCAGCGCACCGGCCGCCTGGTTATGCTGAATGTCATCGAGACGGTCCTGCGCGACGGTGAACGTCACCCAGATCGGCTGGAGCTGCACGATCGAGACCAGGGGGTTCTGCGACGCCTGCCCGCTCGTTGTGCTCGTGGTTGCAGACGTCGAGGCCGCCGACGTGGAGCTGGACTGTGGGCCAACCAGGTTGCCGAGATCGACCATGAGCTGCCCGGCGCGTCCGGTGATCGGCGATGTGATGCGGCTATAGTCCAGATTGAGTTGCGCCGCTTCGACGTTCGCCTGATCGAGCTGGACGGTGCCCTTGTCCTGATCGACCACGAAGCCCTGGTCTTGGGCTTGCTGCTTGGCGATCGAGTTCTGCTGCTCAAGTGTCTGGTAGCGTTGCAGATCGAGCTGCGCCTCCGCAAGGAGCGCCTCGTCGTGGCGCAATTGCGCCTGCGCCTGGTCGAGCGCGGCCTGAAACGGCCGCGGATCGAGCACAAACAGCAACTGCCCCTGCTTGACGATCTGTCCGGGTGTGAACTCGATCTTATCGATCGTGCCCATGACGCGGGGCACGATGTTGACGCTATCGATCGATTGGACCGTCCCCAAGGCGTTGATGGTCTGGGGAACGTCCTGGCGGGTTGCGACTGCCGCTGTCACCGGCACGGCCGGTTGGGCGGCGTTCGTTGCCGGCTTGCTGTGGCTGACCAGCCGCACCGCGATGGCGATAAGAACAACGATGGCGGCAAGGGTTCCGAATGTCGCAATGCGGCGTCGCGACCCGGATTTTCGGAAGAGCGCCATGTAAAGGCCTGCCTAAAATGAAACTTGCCGCCCAAACCAACGCCTAACGGCCCGGAATGTCTCCGTAAAGTTCCACGCGGGCACCGCAAAAGGGCAGATCGACGCACCGCCAACGGTTTAGCGTCACTAAAGAATTTTTAATTTCCCGGCCGGGGAGCCGCCGCACGGACACGGCGTTTCCAAAGTGAAAGCAGCTGCGCTGCACGGCTTAGCGCCACACCAAGAAAATGACGGAGTTCCCATCATGTCGGCAGAAATCGATTCCCGCATCGGCAAGTGCCGGGCCAAAACCTCGAGCCGAATTCGGACGGTCTTGCTGGCCTCGGCGGCGGCCGTGGGCCTCGCCGCTCTGATTGCCGGACCGCTGGGATTCGTCGGAGGCACGATCAGCCTGACAGGCCCTGCGCCGGCTCACGCTTCCGAGCAGTCCACCCCGCCGGGCTTTGCCGACCTGGTTGCCAAGGTGAAACCGGCCGTCATCTCCGTCCGGGTCAAGATCGAGGAGCAGAACAGCGCCGAGAGTGATGACAATGGCGCCATTCCACGCAATTCGCCGTTTTATCGATTCTTTTTCGGACCGAACGGAGAACAGAACAAGCAGGTCGTTACCGGCGAGGGTTCCGGATTCTTTATCTCCCCTGACGGCTATGCGGTGACCAATAATCACGTGGTCGACCATGCCAAAACCGTGCAGGTGACGACGGACGATGGCACCATCTACACCGCCAAGGTGGTCGGCACCGACCCGAAGACGGACCTCGCCCTGCTCAAGGTCGATGCCAACAAGCAATTTCCCTATGCCGAGTTTGCCGATCAGCGGCCCCGCGTCGGCGACTGGGTCATCGCGGTCGGTAATCCGTTCGGCCTGGGCGGGACGGTGACAGCGGGCATCGTCTCGGCCAGCGGCCGCGAGATCGGAGCCAGCCCGTACGACGATTACCTGCAGATCGACGCGCCCATCAACAAAGGCAATTCGGGCGGGCCGGCTTTCAACATGAACGGCAAGGTGACCGGCGTGAACTCCGCGATCGTGTCGCCGTCAGGCGGTTCGGTCGGGATCGGCTTCGATATCCCCGCCGATACCGCCAAGCTGGTGGTCAGCGAACTGAAGGAGAAGGGCTCCGTCACCCGGGGCTGGCTGGGCGTCCAGGTGCAGCCGGTGACCGCGGCGATCGCCGACAGTATGGGCCTGAACAAGGCCGCAGGTGCGCTGGTGGATCAGCCCGAGCCGAATAGCCCGGCCGCCAAGGCAGACGTCAAAGCAGGCGACATCATTACCGAGGTGAACGGTACGCCGATCAAAGATGCGCGCGCATTAGCTCAACAAATCGCAAGGTCGGCGCCCGGCAGTTCGGCCAAGCTGACGATCCTGCGCGACGGCAAAACGCAGACCGTCGCGGTGACGCTGGCAACCATGCCGAAGCAGGAACAGGAAGCCAACGCCCAGCCGCAGCAGCAGGAGCAACCCGCGCCGGAGCAGCATCTCGGCATGAACTTGGCGCCTGCTCAGGACGTCGAGGGTACCGGCAAAGAGGGCGTGGTGGTGCTCGGCGTCGATCCGAAC
>JASHXZ010000768.1 GCA_030043285.1 Xanthobacteraceae bacterium
CGAATACGGTCCATTATCACCCCCTTGCAACGCGCGTGAGCGCCTACTCGTTGCTTCGATTGCGGCGAAAGTCTGGAGTTGGCGGCCCCGATCCGGCGGCGTCGTTCCGGTCCGCGTCGACTGCCTCATCCGCCGCGGTTTGCCCGGCCGACGGCACAGCCGCGCGGCCGCGCGCCTGCGCCTTGCGGCGCTTGAGATTTTCCCGCAGCGCCGCCGACAGCCGCTCGCCGCGCGCCGCCCACTTGGTCGCCTTGCCGCCCTTGCGCATGCCGATCCGCCCTCACTTGGGGCGGCCAAACCTTGCGCGACCAGGCCCGCTATGGCAAGCATCGCCGCGCTTTTGCGCTATATTCCGTTAACCGCGCTTTTGCGACCCGCTGCCGTAGCTCAGTGGTAGAGCACTCCCTTGGTAAGGGAGAGGTCGTCAGTTCAATCCTGACCGGCAGCACCAGAAAATTCGCTCAGCTGAAGCGCCTCTTACCGACTATCCCTTTTTGCTTCGCCGAAGAGGTCGAACCTGAACCCTTGCGGCGAGCTGGGGAAATTGCGGCGAATTTGTTCAACAGCGATTTTACGCAGCCATAGATGCTCAAATGAATGTGTTGCCTAAGCGCCACGTCGACGCGCGCCTTCGCGCGCTCTCAGGATCGCTGCGATCCGGCCTTCCTTCCGTCACATGATGACTTGCAGTGTCGAGGGGCTGAAGCGGGAAAGCCCGTTTGAGCCGCTGCGATTCGATTTAAACTGCTGGAGGTGCGTATGCGTTACACGCCAAGCCCATCTTTGAGCGACGAGCATAACGGCGATATCACTTCACGCAGCGCCCGTCGTGGGCACGAATCCTCCGACGAGCGCGCCGAGATGGCGGCGGACGACTCGATTTACGATGCACGGCTCCGCTTGCCGCGATCCGCTCCGCAGCGCGCGTCGGCTTTCGCGAACAATCGGCTTGCGAGCAAACGGCCGCCGCTTGGCAAACGCATGCTGCACGCGAGCGCTCGGTTTTTCCTGGCGGTGCTGATCGGCGTCGCGGCGACGCTTTCGTGGCAGGCTTATGGTGACGACGCACAGAAGATGGCTGTCACCCGGATTCCTGCGCTGGCTTGGCTGCTGCCGCTTTCTCCTGCGCCATCGAACAAGCCGGCAGCAAGCTCGCCTGACCTGACGCAGCAGCTCAGTCCCATGGCGCTCGATATCGTGGCCATCCAGCGTCAAGTCGCGCAGCTTGCCGCCAATCAGGGACAGCTCACGGCGGATGAAGGCCAGATTGCCCGCAGCATCGCGGCACTACAGGCGGCCGAGCAGGACGTCAGTGACAAGATTTCGTCCCTCGCCGAACCCAAGCCGGCCCATGTCCAGGCGCGCAAGCCGGCGCAGCGCGTTGCGCCGTCATCCGTCTCGCCTGAGCCGCAATAGGCGCGATTGCACGCGACGCACGGGTCAGCGGAGGCGCTCTTTAGTTGGAATTGCTGCACCGATCAGCCATCGACGCTTCGGTCACTCCGGCTTCTCGCCCAAGATGGCAATGCGGCGCATCAGGCGGCGTTCGGTCGGAGCAAAGTCGGTGCGGGCGTGCAGCGTGCAGCGATTGTCCCACATCAAAAGGTCGCCGACGCGCCAGACGTGTTCGTAGACGAAGCGGCGCTGTTCCTGGTGCTCGAACAGCAGGTTCAACAGCGTGTCGCTTTCGTCGTCCGGCAGCCCCTCGATGGCGATGGTCATCAGCCGGTTGACGTAGAGCGCCTTGCGGCCGGTTGCCGGGTGCGTGCGCACCACCGGGTGGGCGTAGTGCGGCACACCTTCGCGCAGCCGCGTGCCGCGGAAGGTCGAGGCGTTGTCGTAATCGTAAGCGTTGATCGCCTTGCGGCCGTCGATGCGGCGCTTGATGTCGGCGGGCAGCGTTTCGTAGGCGAGGTAGGCGTTGGCGAACAGCGTATTGCCGCCGGCGCGCGGCACCTCGATGGCGTACAGCATGGAGGCGGCGGCGGGCCGCTCGATGTAGCACTGGTCGGTGTGGAAGTGCATCTCGCCGTCGGGCAGGGCGCCGATCGGCTTGCCGTCCTGGCGGATGTTGGAGATCAGCATGATCGCCGGATGCCGGCCGGTATTGTGCACGTTGATGGTCTTGGCCGGCAGGCCGAAATATTCGGCGAAGCGGACCTGGTCCTCTTCGGCCAACACCTGGTCGCGCAGCAGAACGATGAGCCCTTGGTGCCAGGCCTCGCGCAATTGCGCGATGCGCGCGGGTGGCAGCTTGTCACGCAAGTCGACGTCGAGAATTTCAAGGCCGAGCGCGCCCGACAAGGACTGCGTCTTGAGCGGCGGCACGGCCGGATCGCGGCTACGCTCGCCCGTGGCCGCTTCGTGGACTGCGGCTCGCTCCATCCCAGCTCCCCTTAGTCGGGTGCGGCACTGTCACGCGCTCCGCCGCGCGACGCGCCATGGTGCAGAGCCGCGGCCTGGGGCGCAAGTGGGATGGACCTGAGACGACTGGCGCCGGTCGGCGGCTGTGTCAGCCGCCTCGCGCAAGGGTGCCGATCTGGAACTGTGGTGCCGAACTGCTTGGCGCGTGCTCCGCGGCGACCTGCTTCACGGCCAACGGCGAGCCGTTTGCCACAAATGAAAGCGCGATCCCGTTGAGAATGAACATCATCCCGACCACGCTTCCCACGGTCCAAGCCAAAATCTTCAGCGTTCGCCGCTCATCCATGGTCGGGGTTCCCAGTTCCTGTTCAGGAACATAAACGTCTGTTCATCGGAAAAGTTCGTTCGAAAACACCGATAGGGAATGTGAAATCGCAATTTGGTGCCGGCCGCCGTCGCCTCGCGCGGAACTTTGTTCCTTCACGGGAACTTATTTGCCTTCGCGGCGCTACGCGTAACTACGCCCGTGCCGAAAATGGCCGGCTTTCAAGGTGCGGCACGACCACGAGGCGGTCGATCTCGCCGCGCAGAAACGCGTTGAGAAATTCCGGATAATTCTTGAATGAGACGCAGCCGAACGACTGGCCGCTCGGGCCGAGCATGTAGGTATGCGCGAGGATGCCGTCGCGGCCGAACATTTTTCTATCGTCTTCCGGATTGAGCCGGATAGCGCGCACGCCGTGGAAGATTTGGCCGCGCAAGGTCAGACGATAGACGTTCGGTGGCGTCGGCCCGCGCGTCTTCTGGGTGATGAAGCGCGGATCATCGAGAAACCGGCCGAGACCCGAATGCGCCTCGAGCCGTTCGCCGTTCGGCAAATAAACGGTGTGTGCGGCAATGTCGTAGATCGCGGTGTGGCTGTCCGGCGTCAGTAGCGATTTCGGATCCGCATAAGCCAGTCGCGGAGCGGCGCGCCGCTCGGCGGCCGCTGGCGCCGCAGGTGCGGGCATTGCGGGGGCGGGCGCCATGGGAATAGCCGGTGCGGGCGGCGGTACCGGTGCGGGATCATGGCGGGCCATGATCGAGCCGGTGATCTCCGGCTCCGGCATGGTGCGCTTTTCCGGAACACGGACGACGTTGGCCGTGACCGAAGGCCGGGGCATTTCGTCCGCCGCGGCAAGTCGGGTGACGGCGGCCTTCACGACTTCCATGCGGTCGAGCGGGCGCGGCGGCGGTAGCGGCACGCGCTCGGTGCGCTCGGCAACGCGCTTGCGCGGCAGCGGCACGGCGGCAGGCGGCGCAATCGCCACGGGTGACGGTGCGGCGGGAGCGAGTGCCGCCGCCTGATGTGTTTGTTCCGCGGCCGGCGCGGCGAGCCCGGCAAAACGCACCGCGAAGGCTTCACCGCCCTCGGTCAAACGCGTCAGTGGCCGCGGCAAGCCGACTTGCAGCGCCAGTGGCGCGCTCGAGCGCAGTTCGGCGGTGCGGCCGAGCGTACCGGTAATCAGCCATGCTGCGGTCAAGGTCGCGGCGCCACCGACCGCGGCGACGGCGATGACCGAGGACATGCCGAGCACGAGCGTGCCGGCGATCGCGCGGCCTTGATTGCCGGGCGCGAAGCCGCGTCCGCTATAAGCTGTAACGTCCGGAAACGTTGCCGCCCGACACCCTGTACGCACTACTCGAACTCGACTGCTTACGCTTTAGGCCACGGCCGAAAGCGCCGGCAGCATGTCGGACGATGTCGAAGGCTCAGACGCCGCGAATTCCCCGTCCATCCCCGATCCACTGCCTCACCACCCGTGGCGGGGTCAGAATGCAACGATTAATCTTAAGCGGGTGTAAACGGGGCGCGCACGTCGCATCATCAAGCCGCTTGTCCGCGCGACTCGTCTACGCTCGGTCGGCGGGCTACGGCAGGTCGGAGGAATCGCGCAATCAGGCGCGGCGCTGCAAACCTACTTCAGCTGATCGGCCACCTTGTCGATGCCGGCCTGCGAGCAGACGTCGTCCTGGCCGGGCGTGCCGGAGACGCCGACGGCGCCGATTGTTTCGTTGCCCACCTTGATTGGCAGGCCACCGGACAGCGCCAGCACGCGGCTGTACTGGATGGAGCCGGCACTCTCCGGATTATCGTGGATGCGCTTGGTGAAGGCGGCGGACGGCGAATGGAAAGCGGCGGCGGTGTAGGCCTTGCGGTCGCTACCCTCGCGCGTATTCAGGCCGGCGCCTTCCTCGGACATCATGATCACGGGCAGGCCGTCGCGATCGACCACGCTGACCGAAATCTTAAAACCCATGGTGCGGCACTTGGCGAGCGCTGCGTTGGCGATCTCCTGCGCCAGGCCGAGCGAGACGTTCTTCTGCGTCAGCACGCCCTGCGCGCCGGCGGGCGCGGTGAGAATGGCGGCGAGTGCGCAGCCGGCGAAGAGTTTGGCAATCGGCGACATGTCGTGAACCTCCACGCTGCATTGATGAAACAGGCGGGCGCCCGAATTGGGGTGCAAAAGCGCCCGACGAATTGTAGCGGCCGTGCACGCGAAAGTCTTCCCGCCATAAGTCTTGCCGCCCTTGCATGCGCACTGCGACGGCACCGAATGACTGTCGCCCAAGACTGCGGACCAAGACTGTGGGCAAGGCTGCGGACCAAGACTGCGGACCAAGACCTGCGCTAATATGGCGGCCCGATGTGCAACGAGGAGAATATCGTGCTGGCGCGCAGCGCATCCATGCGGGACCGCATCGCCATGTATAACGGCAATGCGCTCAAGATCGGCTTGTTCGGCGCCAACTGCTCGTCGGGCCGCTCGGCCACCACGGTGCCGGAGCGCTGGTCGGCGAGCTGGGAGGATTGTCTCCAACTGGCGCGGCTTGCCGACGACGCCGGGCTCGACTTCATGCTGCCGATCGCGCGCTGGAAGGGCTACGGTGGCTCGACCGATTTTCACGGCGTCACACTCGAGACCATCACCTGGGCGGTGGGGCTCCTTTGCGCCACCAAGCGCATGACCGTGTTCGGCACGGTGCATGCGCCGCTGTTTCATCCGCTGATCGCCGCCAAGGAATTCGTCACCGCCGATCACATCGGCCAGGGCCGCGTCGGCGTCAACATCGTGTGCGGCTGGAACGAAGGCGAATTCGACATGTTCGGCGTCCATCAGCGCGAGCACGACATGCGCTACGCCTACGCCCAGGAATGGGTCGACATCGTCAAGGCGGCGTGGGAGCGCGACGACACCTTCGATGTCGATGGCGAATTTCTCAAGCTGCAGCGCGTGCGCGCGTTTCCGAAACCGTATGGCGGCACCCGGCCGCTGATGATGAACGCCGGCTCGTCCGACGTCGGCCAGGCGTTCGCGCTGCGCAATTGCGATGCATTTTTCGTTGCTACTGCCGGCTCGCGCACATCGCTCGCCGGCAACGCCGAGAAAGTGGCGGAGATCAAGGCGCAGGCGCACAGTTTTGGCCGCGAGATCGAGGTCTTCACCGTCGGCCAGGTGATCTGCCGGCCGACCCAGCAGGAGGCCGACGACTATTATCAGCACGTCAACATCGACAATGCCGACTGGGGCGCGCTCGATGGCATGCTGGCCAACAAAAGCATCACGCCGCAGAGCGTCGGTGCGCAAGAGTACGAGGCCAAGCGCCGTTATTTCGCTGCCAATGCGGTTGGCGGCTATCCGTTTGTCGGTACACCCGACAAGGTCGCCGACGAACTCGCAACCATCAGCCGCGCTGGCGTGCTCGGCATCGGCCTGTCGTTCGTCAATTATCTGGCCGAGGTGCCGTACTTCTGCGACGAGGTGCTGCCGCGCCTCGAGCGCGCCGGCGTGCGGGTGGCGCGCTGAGCGAAGGCACGCGGCGTTGTCAGGTCATTTCAGGCCTGGTCGCGGCGCGGGCGGCGCAGCGTAAAAGTTTCGAACGGCGCCGAGCGGCCATCCGGCCCCACCACGTCGTAGTAGGTCACCTTGATGGTGGTGAAATCGCCGGGATGCGAACCCGGATCGAGGTCGAACGCGGCGAAACCGTAAGCATGCGCCGCGTTGCGCACGGCCGACCACGGCGCTTCCTCTTTGACGTAAATCGGCGGGCGCTTGCCGGTGGCCGGATCGGGGGCGCCGACGGCCGTGATGACCCGGCACGCCGGCGGGTCGAAGAACAGCTGATTGGAGGGCAGCGACGTTCCGCCGCCGCCGATGACCATGTGCACCGTGCCTTTTGTGGTGTCGATCACATCAGTGGCAGTTGCAACGGGAACCGGCGTCAGAGTGGCGTTGGCCTGCCAGCCGCGCAGCGGGTGCGAGCGCTCGTAATGGTGCTCGTGGCCGCATACCACGAGATCGACGCCGTATCTGTCGAATATCGGGGTCCACTCCTGGCGGATGCCGAGGTCCGCGCCGTTGAATTTGTCGACCGTCGAGATTGCGACCTGGTGCATGCAGACGACGATCCAATCGATGTCGCGGTCGCTGCGCGCGGCAGCCAATTGCTTTTCCAGCCAAACCTTTTGGGCGCCCTTGGAATAGCCCCGCACGTAGGAATTGCCGCCGTCCTGATAGACCACATCGTCGTTGGCGATACTGATCACCCGCATCGCGCCGACCGTGAAGGCGTACCAGAGCCCGCGCGTCAGATCGGTCTGGTCGGTTGCCGGCGGCAGCGAGAAGTAGGTCTGATAGGCTTGATAGCCGATCGGGCCATTGCCGAGCTCGTTCTCATGGTTGCCGGCGGCCGGCATCCAGGCACGGTTGCGGGCGCTGCGGCTGTTGTTCTCCCAGAAATCCCACCAGGTGCGCACGCGGTCATCAGCGACGTTGGCGTAACAGAGATCGCCGTTGAGCAGATGAAACAACGGCCGCAGCCGCTCCACGCCGAGCGTGGTATCGCCTGCCGCGGGCGAGCCGAGATTGTCGTTCACGTATGGAGGGTTCGGGATCGTCACGCCCGCAGGCGGCACGTAGCGCTTGCCCAAGGTCGGCGTACCCTGATCGCCGAAGCTGGTGAACGTGAACGGCGCCCGCCCGCGTGGGGCGGTGCGGAAGGTGCCGAACTCCGGCTCGGCACCGTCGTGCAGTGCGCCATACAGATAAGCGGAATCGGCCGCCAATCGACTAAGCTTGGCGTGATAGGCGTAGACCACGTGCCCTGATTTGGCGTCGGTGTAGGTTGCCTCGTTGGCCTCAACGGTCTGTTCGAGCTTGCCGTCGAGGCGGCCCAACAAGACACGGGCCCGGCGAACGGGCTGCAGCGTATGCCAGGACACCACCATTTCGGACGATGCGTCGGCTCCGAACTGCAGATGAAGGCCGGCGACTGGCGGCGTCTCAATGAGCCTCGCCGCACCGCTTGTGCTCGGTGCATCCACGGCTCCTGCGGCTGCTATAACATGCGGCGCCAGCACGGCGCCGCTGCCAATGCCGGCAGCGACCAACAGCTTGCGGCGGCTCAATTCGAGACTGAATTGCTCGTTTTGCATGGTCATTACAGGGGCGTCACTCCGCGGCGACTATGCAAATTTGTGACAGCCATTCTCGACAGAGATATGACGGAGAGTTAAGAGCCTGCGCTGAAGCTAGCCGCGCGCTTTGCGTCGCCGGAAACGCTTGCTGCTCGCGAGCGCGTGACGCCCGACGTCGGTCAAAAACACCTTTTCCAAGGGATAGCTTAGCCGGCGGATCGCTGCGGCAAGCGGCAGCCATTGTACCGCCGCGATATCTTTGGTGACGCGGTAACTCGGCTTGGCGGCGGCCTGCATGCGCCAAAAGCGCACCACTTTCTCGAACTGCCCGCTTTGATAGGCAATGGCGCCGAGATAGTCGTGCACCTGCATGCGATGGCCGGTTTCCTCGGTGGCCTCGCGTTTGGCCCCGACGACCGGACGTTCGTCGCGCTTGAGCTTGCCGCGGGGCAGCACCCAAAGGTGGTCTTTGCTGCGCTGGACCACGGCAATCAATGGTCGCGTGCCACGACGCACCACGATGCCGCCTGCGCCCTCAATCGTTTTACCTGACATCGCGATCCGTTTTTCTGCCGGTCATCGTCTAGCAAAGTTGCACGGGTGCTCCGAGCAAAGATTTACCGGCGCCGTCTTCCTGTGGGCAACTTTTTGAAGAGCTCTGTGCCGGTGCGGCCGCTCTTGCTGTCATCAATATGTCAAGCGCGAGCAAGGCCCAATCGCCGCTCGTTCTCATTCTGGAATATGTCGCCCCCGCTGGTGGGCTGCTCGCGTTCGTCGGCGCGGGCGATGATATTTGTGATTGAACTTGCCATAGACAGAGATACCCGCGCGAGCGATTGCCGTTTTGTTCGGCACCCCCGGGGCCGTGTCTCAAACTGAGACACGACCAATCCCGGTCTCTCACACTGCGGTGGCGAGCCCTCAATAGGGCGGCAAAGGGAAAGAGGCGGCGCAAATCTGCATTGCACGCCGTTTTGACCGTGGCGGAATTGTCACGGTCCATGACATTCAGCCTCCATGGCGGTCGAAATCTCAGGACCTTCCTCGCCGGTTCCGGGGCGACGAAGTACGCTTGCGAGAGAATTTGAGGCGTCAGCGTAGGCGTGACCTCAGGGGCGGGGCCACAGTGAGCTTTTTGGCTTCTCAATCGGCAGCCGCGTGCCGTGCTTTCTCAGCACGGCGTGGAGCGTTGTTGACAGTTGGGCTCCGCAATACCCGGGTGCCCAGCCGCACACGTTTTTCATTAGCTGGCGCGATCTGCATTGCGCTCCTGTGCACACTCGGCCTCGCTACTGAAGCTCTAGGCGCAGTTGCGTCGCCGACGGTCACGGGCGTCAATCCGAATACCGGTCCGGTCACGGGGGGAACCACCGTGATTATCACCGGCACAAACTTTCTCGCGGTCCCAGTGGCCGGCGCGGTGAAGTTCAACGGCACTCCGGCCCCCTCGTACACGGTCAACAGCACAACGCAAATCACCGCGGTCTCGCCGCCAGGGGCCGGCACTGTTGATATTACAGTGTTGGCGGCAGGCGGCACCAGCGCCACCAGTGCCGCGGACCGGTTCACGTTCACGCTGGTGGGCTCAACGACTGCGCTGTCGTCGTCGCAAAATCCGTCGAGCGGCGGGCAACCGGTGACGTTCACGGCGCAGGTAACCGGAGTCGGGCCGACCGGCACGGTGACGTTCTTCGACGGCGGCACAGCGATCGGCACGGCAACGCTGGCGGCCGGCACGGCAAGCATGACGACGTCTTCGCTGACGGTGGGCAGCCATTCGATCACGGCGCGCTACAGCGGCGACGGCACCAATGCGGCGAGCACTTCGGCGGCCTTGATCCAGAGCGTCGGTGTGCCGAGCGACAGCGTCAAACTGCGCGCGATGCAGGTCTCGGCGACGCCCGTCATCGCGCAAATATCCGGGCAGGCGATTGTCGGCGCCATCGACGGTGCGATCGATGCCGGCTTCAGCAACAACCCGCCGCCGCTTACGCCCAATGGCGGCGGCGTCACCGTGCAAATCCCTCTGGGCGAGCCGCTTCCGCTTCCGCCGCCGCCCCCGATCGGCGGCATCGGCAACGGCACTGGCGGATCGGGCCCTGGCCCGGGCAGCCGCACGATTATCAGCACCACGCACGGCGATAACGGCCCAGGCAGTCTCGCCAATGGGCGGCAGGGCGGTAATGGCGCGCCGCCCGGCACGCGCCTTATTGACATGTCGGCGATACCGCTGCCGCCCGGTTCGGGCATGCCGCCGCCTGGCGAAACCCGGTTTGCTTCGGACGAAGTGGTGTTGCAGTTCCCCGCCGGTACGTCGCAGCAGCAGATCGCCCAGGTTGCGCAGCGTTACGGGCTTTCCCTTATATCCCAGCAAACCATCGGCATGCTCGGCCGAGGTGTTTATCAGTTTCGTATCACCAACGGGCGATCAGTGCGCGAGGTCATTCGCGCCGTCCACTCGGCGCGGGTCGCGGTACAGCCCAATTACACTTACGGCCTGACTCAGGATCAAAAGGATGCCCAGGATCAAAACAATGATCCTGATGCCAACGCGGGCGATTCAGCACAATACATCATCCGCAAACTGCGTCTTGCCGAAGTGCATCAGATCACCAGGGGCGACAAAGTCGTCATTGCGGTGATCGATTCCGATATCGACTCCAACACACCCGATCTCGCCGGCACGGTGAGCGAGCGGTACGATGCCGGCTGCGGTGCCAGCGCCCCGGATGCTCACGGCACCGGCATGGCCGGTGCGATCGCGTCGCACGCGCAGCTGCTGGGCGTCGCTCCGCAAGCCAACATCATCGCGATCTGTGCCTTCGGCGGCGCCGGTCAGCCTAAATCGAGCACGCTCAAAATCATCGAGGGGTTGGATTACGCGATCCAGCACGGCGCCAAGATCGTCAATATGAGCTTCGCTGGACCGCCCGATCCGGCACTCGCACAGGCGCTGCAGATCGCCCGCGAGAAGGGAGTTCTGCTGATCGCCGCCGCCGGCAATGCCGGTCCGAAGTCGGCACCGCTTTATCCAGGCGCCGATCCAAACGTCATGGCGGTCACCGCAACCGACGAGAGCGATCAGCTCTTCAAGGGCGCCAACCAGGGCAGATACGTCACTGTCGCGGCTCCGGGCGTCGATATTTTGGTGCCGGCGCCCGACGGGGGCGTGCAGGTTACGACGGGCACCTCGGTCGCGACCGCCAATGTGAGCGGCGTCGCCGCATTGATGATCGCCCACAAGCCATCGCTCACGCCGGAGCAAATTCGCGCGATCCTGGTTGCGACGGCCAAGCATCTTGGATCGCAAGGCATCAATCCGCAATTCGGCGCGGGTCTTGTCGATCCGCTCAAGGCGCTGCAATTCGTCGTTTCCGATATACCGGGTGCGCAACGCGACAGTCTCAACAGCTTCCTCGCGTCGCCCGATGGAAACAGCAAACGCGTGGCGGAGGGTTTCTCGGCGCTCGGCTACGCCAGCGAGGACGGCTTGGCCACCAAGGCGCCGCTGCGCGTCGTTGCGCCGCGCGACTGGCTCGCCTGGATCGACGTGCGTGGCGCCGATTTCAATCAAAACACGTTCGGCAGCGACCTCAAGGGCGTGCAGGTGAACGCCATTGCCGGGCTTACCCATAAGCTCACGCCAGACTTTTTGGTCGGCGTGCTCGGCGGCTATGAGCATTTCGACTACACTTCGCAGGCGTACAACGGCGTGCTCAAGGGCGATGGCTGGACCACCGGGGCGTATCTGGGCTGGCGGCTCGGCCCGAACTTGCGGTTCGATGCGGGCGGCGCCTGGTCGGACATTTTCGCCGACGATAGCTCCGGCTTAGCCACCGGTAATTTCACCGGGCAGCGCTGGCTCGCCACCGGCGGTCTCACCGGCACCTACAACTGGCAGGCCATCGTGCTCGAACCCTCGGCGCGGGTGTTTGCGCTGTGGGAGCACGAAAACGCCTACACCGACAGCCTTGGCACGCTGCAAGGCGAGCACGATTTCACCACCGGCCGCGCCGCCAGCGGCGTCAAGGTGAGTTATCCGTTCACCTGGTCGGAGACGGTCACTCTGGCGCCCTACGTGGGTGTGTACGGCGACTATTATTTCTCCGAGGACAATGCGGCGAATGTCGGCCTCACCACGGTGCCGCTCCTGCAAGGTTGGTCCGGGCGCGCCACGGGCGGCGTAACCATGACTTTCGGCCGCGGCGCCCTGATAAGTGCTGGCGGCGAATACGGCGGTATCGGCGGCGACTTCCAGATCTGGACGTGGCGGGTCCGCGGCAGCGTGGCCTTCTAAGTTTCAAGTCCGCGAACGTATCGCGCCGCTCAGTCGGCCAACGCCGTCAGCCCCGGCATGATCAGCCGATCGACCGTGAGCGTCGGGCCGATATTGCCGGCGCGCCGCTCCTCCGTGATCAGGTTTTGCAGTTTTGCGCGCGACACTTTGCTGGTCGGCTCGAAATAGCCCGAGCGGCGCAGCAGGTCGTAGCTCGCGGCGGCATCGCCGGGGTCGGCGTGCGCGGCCTGTACCAGAAGTGCGATCGCTTCGTCGCGATGCGCCGCGTCGGCGAGCCAGGCGATGCTGGCGTCGGTCGCCGCGAGCACGCGCTTGACCAGATCGCCATGGGTGGCCGCCCACGGCTTGAACACCGCCATGCCGGTGAACGGCAGGTCTTTGACGTAATCCGGCGCGAACGCGATGACCGCATAGCCGGCCTTCTCGGCCACAAAGTTGAGCGGCGGCAGCACCAAAGCCGCATCGACCACGCCGGCTTTCAAAGCCGCATAGCGCGCGGCGGCGACGCCGGCCGACAGCACGTCGTAATCGCCTTTCTTCAACCCGCTCATCGCCGCCATGCGCTCGAAATAGATCGTGGTCATGTCCTTGGCCGAGCCGATGCAGACGGTTTTGCCTTTGAGATCGGCGATCGTCGTGAGGCCCTTCTTGCCGATCAGCACATAGGGTGCGGCGTTGCCGACGATGCGCACGATGGCGACTGCGGCGCCCTTGTCGATGGCGTGGATCGGATCGTTGATGCCGACGGAAAGCGCGATTTCGATAGAGCCTGCGGTGAGCTGCTGCGTCACCGCGGCGCCGCTCTGCGCGAAATCGATCTCGACGTCGAGATTCTGCGCGGCAAAGAAACCCTTGTGCGTGGCGATGTAGAACGGCCACAGCGGCGCCTGGCCGCCCAGCGTGCCGGCGGCGATCTTGTCGGCAGCGCGTGCCGGCGCACCGAGCGCCACAGCGCCGGCAAGGCCGAGGAAGAGGCGGCGAGGGATGGGCATGCGATTACCTCAATCAAAACGGAACTATAGAGCACGCTGAGCAGGTGCATAGCTGGCGGCGCCGCGCGATTCTGCCTGTCATATATTGGTGAATTAGCCTATACATCTGCTGATCTGGAGAGTTCGTCATGACTAGGCTCTTAGAACAAGCAGTCGCTGCCATAAGCCGCCTGCCGCCCGAAACGCAGGACGATCTCGCCCGATTGATGCTCGCGCTAGCCGAGGATGCGCCGACCTCGCCTACGGCAGACGAAGCTGCCGCGATCGCCGAGGCCGAAGCCGAGATCGCGCGCGGCGAACGCGTGCCAGCCGAGACTATTGCAGCGTTTTGGCGCGCGCACGGCTTATGAATGTCGTCTATGCTCCGCGAGCCTTGCGGGACCTCCAGGGCATCGGCGCGTACCTGCTTGAACGCAGTCCGACCGGAGCTAGCAGAATACTTGCTGCGATCAGATCCTCCATCAACACGCTGAGTTTCTTTCCAGAGATCGGACCGCTTGTCGATAATGCGGGACACCGCCGGATGAGCGTGCCGCGATATGCGTATGTCATCTTCTATCGCATCGACGCGCCCGACCTTTTGATCCTCCACGTCAGGCACACGTCGCGCCGGCCGATCGATCCGACAAGCGATCTTTGATGTTAAGCGTACGTTTTCCCACCTCGCCACGCCCACTCATTCAATCTGCGATCCTGGACCTTCTCCCTGCCTGAAGCTAGTGTTCGCGCATCCATTCCCACGCACCTCCCGAGGCCCATCCATGAACACGCAAATTCGTCCGCCGCGCATTGGTCCGCAGCCGTGGGAGGCGGTGCGGAGCAAGCTCGATCAATCGCTGCCGTTCGCCAACATGCGCGACACGCCGTATTACCGCGACGCCGTGTGGGAGCAGTTTTCGAAGGCCGAGTACCAGCGCCGCTACGCTGCGCTGCGGGCGAAGATGCGCGAGCACAAGCTCGACGTGGTGATCGTGCCGGGCGGCCCGAGCCACTGGAGCTTTGGCGGCGGCATGCTGTGGCTCACCGGCCATTGGGAATGGCACGCGCTGTCGAGCTACGTGCTGGTGCCGCTCGAAGGCGAGCCGACCATGATCTACTCGATGGGCGGCACCCACGCCGAGGCGGTGCGTCGGCAGGTCGCGATCGCCGTTGCCGACGTGCGCCACAGCCGCAGCGGCCGGTATGCCGACGTCATGGTGGAGCGCATCCGCGAGCTGAAACTCGAGCGCGGCCGCATCGGGTTGATGGAGATCGACCCGCGCCACGGCGACTACCTGCCGGTCAATCAATACAACGTGCTGCGCGACAACCTGCCCGACGCCGAGCTGGTCTTCACCAAGGGCTTTTTGCACGAGTTGCTCTCGGTGCACAGCGCCGAAGAGCTCGACTGCGTGCGCAAGGCCGGCGTGCTGTGCAAGAACGCGATGGACGCCATGGTGGCGCGCGCCGCGCCGGGCGTGAAGGAATACGAGTTGCGCGCCGCTGCCGGCGCGGCGATTCTCGAAGGCGGCGGCGATATCGACTTTCTCATCATCGGCTCGACGTCAATGGCGAACCCGGCGATGGTGTTCGGCAATCCGCGGCCGTCGAGCCGCGTGCTGCAAAAGGGCGACATCATCAATATGGAGCTCGCCGCCGGCTATCGCGGCTACACCGCGCAGGTCGGGTCGCCGATCTGCGTCGGTGAGCCGACCGCGATGGTGAAGAAATTCTGGAACGAGGTCACGCTGCCGGGCTATCGCCGCATCGTCGCCGAGATCGCGCCCGGCAAACCCGCCGAGGCCATGCGGCTTGCCAGCAAATTTTTTCGCGACAACGGCTATCAGTCGCGGCCGACGCAATGCCATGGCATCGATCTCGTCACCGATGGGCCGCACGTTGTCGCCGAGCACGTCTCGGCCGAAAAATTCGAGGAAATACTCAAAGCCGGCATGGTCATCATGGCCGAGCCCAATCCGATCACGCCCGACGGAATGTTCGGCATTTTCCTCGGCCACACCTTCATCGTCACCGAAAGCGGGCACGAAGTGGTCGATGACTTTCCGTTGGAGATCGCGGTGGCGCG
>JASHXZ010000769.1 GCA_030043285.1 Xanthobacteraceae bacterium
CTCGACAACGATGCCGCCGCGCTCGCGGCGCTCAAGCGCGCCGCTGCTGCGCCCGGCCTCAAGCCGGTCGAGGTGCAAGAACGTGACTTGTTCAAAGATCCGCTCGTTACCGCCGAACTGCGCCGGTTCGACGCCGTCGTGTTCGATCCGCCGCGCCAAGGCGCGCAGGCTCAAGCGCGCGCGCTCGCCGCAAGCAGCGTGCCGGTGATCGTCGCAGTGTCGTGCAATCCAGCAACGTTCGCACGCGATGCCGCCGAGCTTTTACGCGGCGGCTATAAGCTCGCCGACGTCACGCCGGTCGATCAGTTCCGCTATTCAGCGCATGTCGAAATCGTGGCGCGGTTTGAGAAATAGGTCGTTTCCCGGGCGCAGCGCAGCACGAAGTGGTGCGCTGCAGACCCGGGATCATAACAAATGCGGAGTTTAGGACGATCCCGGATCAGCGGTGCATCACTTCGTGCTGCACCGCATCCGGGAAACGGTTCATAAAGTTACGCCGCGGCGCGTACTTTGTCGGGAATCTGCAGCGGCTGGTTGGCGCTGTCGAGAAACTCGATGGTCATGAACACCATCTCTTTATCGCCGAGGTTCTCAAGATCGTGGACCTTGTACAGGCCGGGCCCGTAGGTTTCGTGCCGGGTCTCGCCGGGCTTATAGGTGTATTCGACGGTCGAGCCGTCCATCAGGTGCTGGCGCCCCTTGCCGCCCGACACCGAGGTCCAGAAATAGTCGAGCACGTGGCGATGGAAGCCGATGCGCTCGCCCGGCGCGAGCCGGATGATCCAGACCCGCACGCGCTCGTCTTCGGACAACAGCGTCGTGCCGACGCAGCCGTTGTTGTTCGCCCTCTCGCGCTCGAACTCGGCGGTGAGCGCGGCCGGCCAAGCCGATTTGTCGGCACGGTCGGTAGACTTGTCCAGCATCGTCAAAGCCATAGCGTTCCTCCAGGGATTCTGGGCACAATATAGAAAAGCTCTGCCGCGTTTGAAATAGCCTGCCGAAACCGCCGGATTCTTAATACATGCCGAGGCAACGCCGCGCGCTCGTGATCGGAGGCTCGATGAGCGGCCTCCTGGCCGCTGTCATGCTGTCGCGCCGCGGTTGGGCGGTCGAGGTTTTCGAGCGGGTCGAGAGCGAGTTGGCCGGGCGCGGCGCCGGCATCGTGGCGCAGGCCGAGCTGATCGCGCATCTCGACGCACTCGCCCTCGACACCAACGATCTCGGCGTCGTGGCGCAAACCCGCAAGCTGCTCGACATCGACGGCCGCGTTACGCTGGCGCTCGAATGCCCGCAGGTGCTGACCGCCTGGGAGCGGGTCTATCGCGTGCTGCGCGATGCGTTCCCGCCCGCGCATTATCACCGCGGCCGCGCCTTCAAGGCGTTCGAGGAGACGAGCGACGGCGTGCTGGCGCGCTTTGCCGACGGCGGCACGGAAAAAGCCGACGTGCTGATCGGCGCCGATGGGCTGCGCTCCACCGTGCGCGGCCAATGCCTCCCGGATGTTCTCCCGCTCTATGCCGGCTATTGCGCCTGGCGTGCGCTACTGCCCGAGAGTGCGATCCCGCCGGCGATACACCGCGAGCTGTTCAGCGCGATGGCGTTCTGCCTGCCGCCCGGCGAGCAGTGCGTGTTTTATCCGGTCGCCGGCCCCAACGGCGATCTGCGGCCGGGGCAGCGCCGCTACAATGTGGTGTGGTACCGGCCGGCGGACGAAGCGACCGAGCTGCAATGGCTTTTGACCGACGACAGCGGCGTCACGCACTCGATCTCGATTCCGCCGCCGCTCATTCGCCGCGACGCCGTTACGGCGATGCGCGCCGCCGCCGAGCGGCTCTTACCGCCGCAATTCCGCGTCATCGTACGCCTGATCGACGAGCCGCTGCTGCAGCCGATCTACGATCTGGAAAGTCCGCGCCTCGCCTTCGGCCGCGTCGCCATCGTCGGCGATGCCGCGTTCGTGGCGCGGCCGCATGTCGCCGCCGGCGTCTCCAAGGCCGCCGACGATGCCGCGGCGCTGGCCGCCGCACTCGACGCCGATGACGTGCCGAGCGGGCTCCGCCGCTTCGAGGCCGCGCGCCTGCCGGCCGGCCGCAAGATCATCGAGCGCGCGCGCCATCTCGGCGCCTACCTGCAGGCCACGCAAAGCGCCGAAGAACGCGCCCGCTCGGCGCGCCACTCGATTCCCCAAGCGGTGCTGGCCGAGACCGCGGTGCTGGACTTTTTGTACGAATGACTATGTGCCGTCACCCTGAGGCGCGAGCCAACGGGTCCGGCCCGAAGTGGCCGGCCTGATGGTAAACTCCGCGAGCCTCGAAGGGCGACGGCCCGAGAATCACGGGCCGCATCCTTCGAGGCGCGCCTGCGGCGCGCACCTCAGAGGCTGTGAATCTTTGTAGCATGCGCAAGTTTTTATTTGCCGAAGCAAGCGACGGGTGATTCCCTGCCTTGCGGCAGTGATGGAGGCTTGGATGTCGCAAGCGAGACTGTTCGATGATCTGCCTGAAACTGAGGCGATTGAGGCGGAATGGGTGGGGCAGCCGCGGCTGCGCGAACCGGTTCGCGATCAGG
>JASHXZ010000770.1 GCA_030043285.1 Xanthobacteraceae bacterium
GATGGCGTCGCGGATCGAGGCGGCATCGAGCTTCTTGGCGCGCTTAAGCGCGTCGATTGCGACTTCGAGATTGGCGTGCTTGAAGCCGAGCGGCTGGGTCCATTGCTTGCCGCTCGCTTTCTCGTAGGCGTCGCAGTATTGCTGCGCAGTCTCGCCGGTCAGACCGGACTTGAAGGGGTGATGATGCGACCACCACACCTCCGTCGAGGTCCCGGCGCCGCGGTCGCCCAACGCTTCGACGGCGGTAGGGAACAACAGCGCCTTCGGCGGGGTCATGATTTTGGGCTGAAAGCCCTGCTGCGCGCATTGCGTCCAGAAGATCGCGAATTGCGGCGGGTTGAAAATGCCGCAGGCGATGTCCGCTTTCATGTTCTTCAGTTGCGTGATCTGCGCCGTGAAGTCATCCGAAAGCGGCGGATAAAGTCCGAGGAAATTGACGTCGAAGCCGTGGCTCTTGAGGGTGGCAGGAAGCCCGTGTTGGGGGTCGCTGGCCGCGATACCGTCGGGATCGTTGGTCAGCATCACGCCGGCCTTCTTGTTGGTCGGTATCGACAGCCACATCTCGGCGTACATATTGGCGACCTGGTCGAAGCCCCAGAAGAAGTGATAGGTCCACTGGAAGCCCTTTTTCGGATCGCCCTTGCGCCCGAAGAACCAGGACTGCCATGGATCGTCCGAGGTAATGCAGGGCACGCCGTTTAATTCGCACTGATCCGCGACCGGATTGGTCGTGTCGCCCGTCGAGGAGGCGATCATGATATCGACTTTGTCGTTATTGATGAGCTGCGCCGCGACTTCCGAGGCGCGGTTCGGATTCGACTGGCTGTCGCGGTTGAGGATTTGGACCTTGTGCTTGTCGCCGGCCACGACGATGCCGTCGCCCAAAAACTTGCTGACTCCGTCGGCGACCCATTGCGACGGCTCGCCGAATGCGGCGATCGGACCCGTCTCCGGAGTGATCATGCCGATCTTGATGGGGCGGGAAGCCGCGCGCGCGGATTGAAACACCCACGGGGAGGTGATGGCGGCGGCGCTGCCCGTAGCAAGGATTCTGATGACTTGGCGGCGCCCGTGGTCAACCTTGGCCGGGCGGACGGGCCGCGACTTTGCCGATTTGATCTTCATCCTGAGCTCTCCCCTCTGATTATTTGCCCACTCTGTGACGGACCGGGTGGGACCAGCCCCACATCATCGCAAAGCTCGCACCATAACGCTACTGCTTTGGTTGATGAAAATCGGGGCAGCCTTTCGCCGAGGTCGAAAATGCCGCATTGAGGACCAGACCTCCTCGCTCGCCAATCTCGCCCCTTGTGCCAATTCGCGCGCGGCTTGCAACGCGGGCTTGTTCATTTCCTGTGCGTGTGCGCGAAGACGCCAATCGAGCAACGCAAGACCCGGCGGGTGAAGCGCCTGCAGGACGCAGCGTCAAACATCATCCTGAACGGGCGTTACGACGGTGTGAGCTTTGGAGAGACTGGTCAGCTTAACACCCTTGATGAGCGCCTAAGGCGAAGTTTGGGTTCAAAGCGTCGCCGTAAGTACGCAGCCGCGCTATGCGTCGCGGCTGCGCCTCCCGTCGCAAGACGTCCTGGCGGTTGTGAGGCCGGGCTCGCTCGTGTAGAATTACGCACATCAAGTCCGCACGGGGGACGAGAACTTCATGCAGTGGAAACTGTTGCTGTCCGGCGCGGCGGCCGCCCTATTCGTCTGTCCACCGGTTATGGCGCAAACGGTCCCGGTGCTCTCGGGCAAGTACGCTACAACCTACAACCAGATCTGTCAGGCCGTGACGAACACGACGAGTCTCTCGGCAGGCGGCACTGACAATCAGATTCTGGTTGCCGACTTCGATAACGCCACGAACACCGTGAAGGTAACTGGAACCTCCGTCTACGGGCCTCTCGTCGTGTCGAATGGCGCACCCGCAAGGCTTACGCAGACTTCAATCAACACGAGCTATCACTTTTCCAACACCGCAACGACGATCACCATCGGCCTCAATACTTTCAACGCTCTGTACGGCCCGTTGACTTTGGGAATGCCGCAGTGGGCAGTTTTCGGTGGGATGGTCGGCAATGGTTGCTCCGCTTCGGCTGTCGCGATCCGGCAGTCACCTCTCTCTATTTCATTGCCAGCTCAGTAGCGGATCGCGCGGTCAGATCCTCCGAGCCGCAGCGCTCGCGGCGAGATGGCGTCGAGCGATCGCCAAAATGCCGGCGAACCAAACGTCGACCTTTAGCGCATGGCCCATCAACTGAGGTGAGACAGCAGTCCGCGGGCGGCGGACCGCAGCAATCGCTTTTCCGCTTCCCAGCGGCTGGCGCCATCCAGGGTGGTGAGAAAGTCCACCTTGCCGGCGGCGAGCGTGGCAACCGGCACGCCGTCGCGATAGATCAGACGATTGTCGGTCAATGCCGGCAATCGCGGGCCGGGCGTGAGAATGCCGATCAGATTCAACGGGTCGGCTCCCGAGAGCGAAATCCACTGATCCGCGTGCGGCTTGCGGCGCGTTTCCCGTAACAATCCGACCGCCTCAGGAAGCGCATATTGCTCGCCGGAAAAGCCGGCGACGAAACGCCCGCCGCGGATTTCGCCGCGCGCCTCGAGACGACGATAAATGCGGAGCAGATCGCGCCATGGCGGCAACCAGCCGGCTTCGCGGGCGAGGAGCCGCCAGAACACGACGCCGTAGCGCTGCAACAGCGTCCGCGCCACCTCTTCGCTGGCGGCCGCCCTCTCCTGCCCATCCATGCCATCAGACTGCGCGGTGCGCCGGACCAGCGCCCAACGGCCGGCGCTTGCGATATCGAAGGCGAGAACGCGGCCGCGCCGTTTCACGCCGGCAATCGGCTTGCGCCGGCTCGACGGCACCAATAGCGCACGCAGGCCGGCAAAACTGTCGGACGTCACGAGGCCGAGCGCGACCAGTTCGCCCAGCGTGTCTTCGACCTGCGGCCGCAGCAGATGCGACGCCTCAGTCAATTCATCAAAAAACATCGCGCCGTTTGTGCGCAGGCAGTCGAGCAGCAATTGCGCCCGCGGACTTGGCAACGGCGCGCTATTCTGCGGCGCAAGCGAAAGCCAGTGCGCGAGCCGCCGGCGATCGAGCAAAGCGATGGGCGTGGATCGCACCGGCGTAGTTGCGCGGGTGCGTCGGCTGTCGTTTACCGGCGGAGTCAGGCGCGCCCAGATAGCGCGGCCGGCAATGCATTGGGCGTCCAGCCAAGCCGGCTCATAGCCTTCAACACGCGCGGGAAGAATTTCGGTTTCCCAGGACGCGGCGGGCGCCTCAAAACCTTCCAGCAAAGCCAAAGCCGACGGCAGCGCGTGTGGTCCTTCAAGCCGCGCCTCGCTATCGACATGCTGCCAGGTGAACAAAAAGCGCAGGAAATCGCGCGCCGCGACCGGCTCGATTTCCGCGCGGAGCCGGCGGATCGTCGTGTGATGAATGCGCGCCAGCAGGCGGCGATCGCACCACTGCTCGTCGTTGATGCCGCCGACAAACCGTCCGCGCAGAATGGTGCCTTCGCTCTCCAATGCCGCCAGCGCAGCGGCAGCCGCCTGCGGCTCGAGCGCCAACGGTGCGGCCAACGCTGTCTGCGTCACCGGCCCGAGCCCCTCAAGCCGCCCGCGCAGAATTTCCACCAGCGCCTGATCTGGCGACCAAACTGCCTCATGATCGGGTGGCGGCGCGATTTCGGGTTCAAGCGTGGCTTGCGGCCACAGCGCCCGGAATTGATTAAGCCGCTCCGCCGGAATCCAAAGCGTCGCTCCTGGAGCGTGCAGGCGGGCGACGCGCTTTTGCCCGGCCAATTCTTCCAGCCACTTGCGCCAAGGCTCTGCAGCCCTAACTTCCGCGTCCGTCAGGCAACTCAGCCAGAGCAGCGCATCGTGAAGCTCTTCGGCGTTTTCCGGGTCGGGCCACGCCTCGGCCGAGACTCGCGCGATCGCCTCGGGATCGAGCCGACCGAGCTCGGACGCGCTTT
>JASHXZ010000771.1 GCA_030043285.1 Xanthobacteraceae bacterium
GTTGCAGCGAGCAATCACGCTCGCCGAGATGAATGACGTTGCGGTGGCGGTCGGCGAAGATTTGCACTTCGATATGACGCGGCGCCGGGACGTATTTCTCGATCAGCACGCGGCTGGCGCCGAACGCGGCCTCGCTTTCGCGGATCGCGCCGTCGAGCGCCGCCTCGAATTCGGCGTGACGCTCGACCCGTCGCAAGCCACGGCCGCCGCCGCCGGCTGCCGGCTTGATCAGCACCGGATAGCCGATCTCGTACGCTTTCTCTTTCAGGAATTTCGGCTCCTGCCGCTCGCCGTGATAGCCGGGCACGACCGGCACACCGGCCGCCTCCATCAGCGCCTTGGCGCGGTCCTTGAGCCCCATGGCGCGGATCGCCGCCGGCGGCGGCCCGACGAACGCCGCGCCCGCTCGCGCACACGCTTCGGCAAAATCGGCGTTCTCGGACAAAAAGCCGTAGCCCGGATGGATGCACTCGGCGCGCGCCGATCGTGCGGCTTCGATCAAGCGCTCGATCGACAGATAGCTTTCGCGCGCTGGCGCGGCTCCGATCGGATAGGCTTCGTCGCAGACGCGCACATGCAGCGCATCGGCGTCGGCCGCCGAGTAGACCGCGATGGTGCGCATGCCGAGGCGCTTGGCGGTGCGGGCGATGCGGCATGCGATTTCGCCGCGATTGGCGATGAGGACCGAGCCGAACATGACATCCCATCAGTAGCGGGCCGGGTGGCGCGCGCAATGGGGCGTCGGCTGCGCACGCCTCAACGCGTTTGCGCAGGTGCTGGAGTCCAGACCGGATCGGTACTGACCGGCTCTGACCCACCGCCGCCCGACTGGCGGACCTCATGAGCGACGCTTGGCTTTTCGGCTGGCTTTTCGGCTCGCTTGCGCGGCTCGCTATTGGCGCCCGCACCGTGGAGCTCGGCCGGCCCACCCGGTTCCGGGTTCATGATGCTGATCGGCGGGATCGAGTCGGCGTTCGGAAAATCGATATTGACCGTCACCTTGTGTTTGCCGGGCGCATTCGGCTCGATCGAGCCAACCGGCTGCGCATCAGGCAATTCGGCGTACTGGCCCTCGGGCAACTTCGCCCATGCCTCGCGGTATTGATCGACGTAACGATCGAGCGTTTGCGCAATCAGATTGGTCCGCACGTGGCTTGCGTCGTGCAAAAGACGCAGCGGCGGACATTTATCCGCGGTGCAGCCGTCGCGCGTCGACAGAACGTGCGCGAGGATGCCGAACGGGTCGGCTTCGAGCGAGCGGCGCAGCGGCTCGAGCGCAGCGCCGATATTCCCGCCGCCGCGATCCGTGTAAGCGGCCATATCCGACAGCAAGGCGAACTGCGCGGCCACGTAGGCGATTGCGCCGGCAACGGAGTTCGGCGAGGCGAATAGCGCCCTGGTGCATGCGGTCGCGATGGTTTCGCCGATCGCGGCGTCGACGCAGCCGAGCGGTGAGCCCGGGCGCAGCGCTTGAGCGCTCAACTGCGCAGCGCGCACCTCGAGCGCCCGGCGTTCGGCGGCACGGTCGCGTGCTGCCCCGTTGGCCAACAACACCCAGGCCAGCACGCCGGACAAGCCGCCGCTCAGCGCGATGAGGAGCACGCGCCCGAATGCAGCCGGGGCGCCCTTGCGCTCCCGACCGAATGCCAGCGCGCAGACCATGATAGCGAGAAGTGCCGCCGCGCCTGCAGCGATCCATAGCGGCGTCACCCAAGCCAAGATCGCCAGATCGATCCGGGGCATTCAACGCACCATGATTGACGACGAGACGACCTGAGAGCGGAGCCAACGCAGGCGGAAGTATGGCGCAGCCTAAGCCTCAAGGCCAGCGCAGCACAGGAGATGCCTATGCCCTGCCTTTATGGCAAATGCTCAGCAGCGCTCACCTCGCGCGGCCATGATCCGCGTGCGCTGCAGTCGGCAATTACGGCGCGATCAGATTTCGAGTTCGAGTTGGCTTTCTTTGGCCACGCGCTCGAAAGCTTCCCCGGGGTTTTTAATCCGGTACTGGTAATCGTCACCATCGGATGGAAGCAGTCGGACCACCTTGTAGCTGCCAGTAGCGCCAGGGCGCGTGATCGGGCTCGACGTGTACGACACGGTCTGACCGACGTGGAATTTGTGAGTCTGCAAGGCCGCGGCGGGAACCGGCGCCGGTGCGGCGTTGACGGGACTCGCTGCGATTTGAGCGATACCCAGCGCGGCAATCGGCCGGCCATTCGGTTGCGGCTGCGGCGGCGCGGGCTTGCGCACCGCGTGGCTCCGTGCCGGCTTACGCGCTGACGCCTTACGAACGGCCGCTTTGCGCACTTCCCTATTGCGGCTGGGCTTGGCCGGCCGCTTTTTTGTGGCTGAATGTTTGTTCATGACGAAACTATAGCACTCGAACTGTTGACCGGCCAAATATAATGCTGCGAAATTGCGTTTGCGAGCAAACATTTATGCAAAATCATCTAATGTGAATTTTGCTAAATAATCAATGTCTTATGACAAGTTCCTGTCATAAGACTCCAATGCAATCCTGTTATGCTTGGCGCTGCCAGCGGCCATTTTCGTCGGCCTGCCAATAGGTGACTTCAAAGCCGTCATTCTTAACGTTGACCCAGCGCTGTCGCGCGACGGCGAGCGCGTCCGGATCGTCGCCATCGAAAAGCAGCACCAACCGCTGATAGGCAGCGGCATCAGCCGGCAATTCGGCACCTTCGACCAGGAAGCGGACGGCCGCCCGATTGGGATTTCCGCCGTTTGGCGTAAGGAGAACCGGCTGCTCGGAGGCATCCGGCTCGCGCCAGGTGCCGTGCGGCAGGAACGAATCGTCCCGCCAAGTCCATAGATGCGCATCGAGGGCCTCGATGCGCTCCTCCGAGGCGGCCTGGACCACGACCCGCCAGCCGCGCTCCAGCGACTTGAGGAGCAGCGCCGGCAGCACCTGTTCGAGCCGCTGGCCCTTGAGCTGGTAGAACAGGATTTCGGTCATGGCAGCGGCCGCGTTAGCGCTCGTAGTAATCGGCGACCAAACGGTCGAGCAGCCGTACTCCCCAGCCGGAACTCCAACTCTTGTTGATGTCGGTCTGCGGCGAGCCGAGCGCCGTGCCGGCGATGTCGAGATGCGCCCATGGCGTCTTGCCGACGAAGCGCTGCAGCAATTGCGCCGCCGTGATCGAGCCGCCCCAGCGCCCGCCGGTATTCTTCATGTCGGCGAATTTCGAGTCGATCATCTTGTCGTATTCGGGGCCGAGCGGCATGCGCCAGACCCGCTCGCCGCTTTCCTCGCCGGCTTTGCTCAGCCGCTCGACGAGCTTGTCGTCATTGGCAAACAACCCGGCATATTCCTGGCCAAGCGCAACAATGATGGCGCCGGTGAGCGTCGCCAGATTGATCATGAATTTCGGCTTGAAGCGTTGCTTGACGTAATGCAGCACGTCGGCGAGCACCAACCGGCCTTCGGCGTCGGTGTTGATGATCTCGATTGTCTGCCCCGACATGGTCGTGAGGATGTCGCCCGGCCGATACGCTTTGCCGTCGGGCATGTTTTCCACAAGCCCGATGGCCCCGACCGCGTTGACCTTGGCCTTGCGGGCGGCGAGCGCGTGCATCAGTCCGACCACGCAGGCCGCGCCGGCCATGTCGCCCTTCATGTCCTCCATATTCGCCGCCGGCTTGATCGAAATGCCGCCGGTATCGAAGCAAACCCCTTTGCCGATGAAGGCGAGCGGATCGGCGCCGCGCTTGCCGCCGTTCCAGCGCATGACGACAAGCTTTGACTCGTGCACCGAGCCCTGGCCGACGCCGAGCAGCGCGCCCATGCCGAGCTTTTTCATCGCCGCCACGTCGAGCACTTCGACCGTCACGCCAAGCCGCGACAGCGCCGAGGCGCGGCGGGCGAATTCGCCCGGATAGAGGACATTCGCCGGCTCGTTGATCAGGTCGCGGGCGAGCACGACACCATCGGCGATGCCGTTGACGCGCGACCACGCCTTGCCTGCCGTCGCCGGATTGGCGCAAGCCACGTGCACTTCGACTTTTTCGGGACGTTCATCGTCGTCTTTTCGCTTGGTCTTGTAGCGGTCGAACGAATAGGCGCGCAGCCGAACGCCCAGCGCAACATCGGCGACTTGGTCGGGCTTGAGCGCACCCGAGCCGAGTTCGGCGATGATTGTGGCTTCCGGCGCCCGGGAGGACAGCCGACCCATGGCGATGCCGCCGAGCTTGACCACCTCGTTGTGCTTCAACTCGCGATCTTTGCCCGTCCCAATCACGATCAGGCGCGGCGCATCGAGCCCGGACGGCGCCACGATATCGAGGACCGAGCCATTCTTGCCGGTGAAACGGTCAGCCGCGGCGGCACGGCGCAGTTGAGCCTCGACTCCCGAAAGGGCGGCCTTGGTGGCCGGACCGAGCTTCAAGTTCTCCGCACAGAACGCAACAAGAACCCCGCGCAATCGCGTAAAGGGAACGAAGCCGAGCTTCAACGCCTCGGGCATTTTAGGGTCCTTTTTATCCTGCCGCTCGCCGTGCCCCCACCGGACCACATATGAACCAACGATAGCGTAGTGCAAAGCGGGCTCGCGCCTGAGATGCGCGCCGTTCAGCGCGCTACCCGGTGGGAGATTGTGGCGGCGGGATTGCCTTGGCAAGGCCATTTTGTGAAAGCATGAGCCCATCTGCGTCGCCGCGACCGAGCAAGCCGAACTGTGCTTTATGCGGCAGACGCCGCGGCGACCGCGGATTGTCGGAAGGACAGGCTCTTGGGGTCGATCGGCCGCTACGTCTTTCGCATCACGATCATGGCGTTCCTGATTACGCTCGTCAGCCTGACGGTCGTGATCTGGTTCACTCAGGCGATGCGCGATTTCGACCTGATTACCAGCGAGCGGCAGACGCTGTTCGTCTTCATCGGCATTACCGGAATGATCGTGCCGCTTCTGGTCATGATCATCGCGCCGATCGCGCTGATGCTCGCTTCGGCGCATGTGCTGGCCCGGCTCGGTCAGGATTCCGAAGTCATCGTCATGAATGCGGCCGGCCTGTCGCCGTGGCGATTGCTGATGCCGTTTCTGGCGGCCGCCCTCGTGGTGTCGCTGTTGTGCTCGGTCATAGCCGCTTATGTGTCGCCCCGCGCCTTGCGCGAGCTGCGGGATTGGTCGACGCAGGTGCGCGCCGACATTCTCACCAACATCGTGCAGCCCGGGCGCTTCACCAGCGTCAGCGGCAATCTCACCTTCCACATCGCCGACCGGCGACCGAACGGGCTTCTGGTCGGCATTTTTGTCGACGACCGCAGCAATCCGGACGAGCACGCTACCTACCTGGCCGAGGAGGGCCAGATCGTAAAGAAGGATAACGGCTCGTACCTGGTGCTCGAAAACGGCAGCATCCAGCGGCTCGAAACCGGACAAGCCGATCCGCGCATCGTGACATTCGACCGCTACGCCTTCGACCTGTCGAAATTCACCGGCGGCGGGCCGCAGAACTCAAACTATACGGTGCGCGAAAAATATATCTGGGAGCTGATCTGGCCACGGCCGGGCGATCAGCTCTACGCCACGCAAGCCGATCAATACCGCTCTGAAATGTACGATCGTTTGGCGACCCCGTTCTATCCGCTGGCCTTCGCCATCCTGACCTACATGTTTCTCGGCCCGCCCCAGACCACGCGGCAGAATCGCACTTTGGGCATGATCGGGTTGATCGGCGCCGCGACGGCACTGCGGCTCGCCGGCTTTCTCAGCGTGGTGGCCGGCGTGAAGACGCCCGCCATGCTCGGCCTGCAATTCGTGGCGCTGGCCGGCGCCATCGCCGTCGGACTGTGGCAGATTTCGCGCGGCAAGGCGGTGGAGCACGCGCTGTTCGTGAACCGGATCGCCAATGCGATCAGCGAGCGCCTGGCGCGCGCCGGCGCGAGTTGAGGAGCGCCGCCATGATCACCGGCACTCTATCGCGCTATTTCGGCCTGCGGTTCTTCAGCTCGGTGATCAGCACCTTTGCGGGCGTGGTCGTGCTCGCCGGCACCGTCGACTTTTTCGAATTGATGCGCCGCGGCGCCGATTGGCCCAACGCCACCGCGTGGATCCTCGCCCAAATCTCCATCTTCCGCGTTCCGCAGCTCACCGAGCAGATCATGCCATTCGCGGTGCTGGTCGGGGCGATGTCGTGCTACTTGACCCTGTCGCGCCGGCTCGAACTCGTCGTCGCACGGGCAGCCGGCATTTCCGCCTGGCAATTCGT
>JASHXZ010000772.1 GCA_030043285.1 Xanthobacteraceae bacterium
CTCGATCACCTCGGCCGGCGCCTGATCGATCTCGAAGGCGCGGAAGCCGCCCTCGCGCGGCGAGCCGTCCGGCCGGTACTTCACCACCTGCCAATGACCGCGCGCCATGCGGTACTGGCAGACGAACAGCGGCTCGCCGGCGAGCACGCCGACCCGCCAGTCGAACTCGGTCGGCAGGAATTTTTGTGCGAGCAGAAGGTCGGTCTCCTCGAACAGCTCGTCGCAGATGCGCTTGAACTCGGCCGCCGATTCGATCTTGTGCACGCCGCGCGAGAACGAGCCGTCGGGGATCTTCACCACCAGCGGCAAGCCCAGCTCGTCGATCGCCTTGGCCAGATCGGTATCCTCAGCGAGGATCACGGTCGGCGGCGTCGGCACCTGGTTCTGCTGCAGGAGTTCCATCAGGAACACTTTGTTGGTGCAGCGGATCATCGAGATCGGATCGTCGATGACCGGCATGCCCTCCTGCCAGGCGCGGCGCGCGAAGCGGTAGGTGTGATTGTCGATCGAGGTGGTCTCGCGGATGAACAGGCCGTCGAACTCGGCGAGCTCCGCGAGCTGGCGCTTGGTGATCGGCTCGACGTCGATCGAGAGCTTGTCGGCGATGCGAGCGAAATGCTTGATCGAAACCGGCGACGACGGCGCCATCTTCTCGTTCGGATCGTACAGCACCGCGAGGTCGTACTTGGCGACCGAACGCGCCTTGGGATCGCGCCATTCGCGCTTGGTGTGGTTGTGCAGCGATTCGCGGAAAAACTCGGCCTCGCCGTTGGCCAGCCGCGTGATATTGCGCGGCCGGATGCGGTCGATGGTCAGCCATTCGCCCTGGTCGACGATGAGTTCCAGCGCCGGACAGCGGAACCAGTCGAACAGCAGCCGGCCGAACGATTCGAAGCGCTGGTCGCGGGCGATGCCGAAGCAGACCAACAGCTTGAATTCGCCGTCCGGCTGGAAATCGGCGCGCCGCGCGCAGCGATTGAGCTCGTCCTCGAGTTCCGGCAGCGCGTGCTCGTAGAGCTTTTGCTCGCGCAGCTCCAGCATGGTCTCGACGGTCGGCACCACGCGGTGGCCACGCGCCTCGGCGAGCAGCGAGGCGTAATAGCCCTTGGACTGATACGCATAGGAGCGCGCGAGATTGACCAGCTTGGGCCGGCCCATGTCGAACAGGCGCGGCCGCGCCAGATACTCGCTGGTGGTGATCACCTTGTGCGGCGTCTCAGCGTTCGGCAGGTCGCGCGGCTGGTCGACCAGGATGACCCAGCCGGTCATGGGCGGGTCCCTTTCGAAAAAATGCAGCCGAAATGTCTTGAACCGATCATGCGTCTGAAGTCGGGCGCGGCACCGCTGTCATAACCCCCGCCGTGACGATTGGCGACTGCGGCAGCCGCACTGTCCACCATCAAAACCGATTCGCAAGGCTGAGTCAGGCGGGATGTGCGGATCCGTCAAGCGGCTTCTCGAAGCGCAGCGCGTCGGCCCGATCGTCATAGTAGGCGCGGCGCCGTCCGAACAGGCGATATCCCGACTTCATGTAACGTGCAATGGCCCGCTTGTTGCGCACGTGGACTTCGAGCCGCATCGCCCGGCGGCCGCGCCGTTTCGCGGCGCTCTCGGCCGTAGCCAACAGGCGCGGGCCCAGCCCGCGTCCGCCGACGTGCGGCGCGACCGCGATGGAATAGAGTCGCGCGTGCTTCGAGTGAGGTGGGTACAGCACGAGCGCATAGCCGGCGAGACCGCCGCTTTCTTCGGCGACGATCAGCGACGCAAGCGATGAGGCGATGAAGCGACGGAAGCTGCGACGCGTGACGATGTCGGTCTTGAACACGGCCAGTTCGAGCGTGACCAGCGCCGCAAGGTCGCTCATCCGGCCGCGCCGAAGCGTTACCGAAATCGGCCGGGCCTTGCGTCGCCGCTTCACGGCGCCCGATCCAGTTCGATTTGGGTCAGCAGGGTTTCAAGGCGCTCCAAGCGGTCGGCCTCGCCGGGCGGCTTGTCCCAGCGCAGCCGATTGATGCGCGGGAAGCGCATCGCCACACCGGACTTGTGCCGCGTCGAGCGCTGCAAGCCCTCGAACGCGACTTCGAGAACCAGCCCGCGGTCGGGCTCATGCACCACTTCGCGCACCGGGCCGAACCGCTCGACGGTGTTGCGGCGGACGTAGCGGTCGATCTGCACCAGCTCCTAGTCAGTGAAGCCGAAATACGCCTTGCCGACCGGCACCAGCTCGTCGCCGGTCTCGCCCTTGGTCCATACCCCGAATGTGTAGTCCGAGTAATACGACGAGCGTTTGCCGTGACCACGCTGGGCGTACATCAGCACGGTGTCGATGATGAACGGATCGCGCTTCCACTTCCACCACGGTCCCTTCGGCCTACCCGGCAGGTAGGCCGCCTCGCGCCGCTTGAGCATGACGCCCTCGACTGCCGCCGCGTCGGGACCGGCTCCCGCCGCCGCTGGATTCTTGCGCGCGGCGATGAGGTCGTCCCAGGTCGAGAAGGCGATCAGCGGCGACAGGTCGACGCGCTCGTCGTTGAGCCGCGCGACGAAATCCTCCAGCCGGGCGCGGCGCGCTGCGAACGGCAGGCCGCGCAAATCCGCCTCGCCTTCGGCGAGTAGATCGTAGGCGCGCAGGTGTGCGGGAAACTCCGCCATCAGTTTGCCCGTCACGGTTTTGCGGTTGAGCCGTTGCTGCAGCACGTTGAAGGTCTGCACCAAGCCGCCGCGCTTGATCAACAGCTCGCCGTCGATTGCGCCCGGCAGATGCAGCGCCTCAAGCAGATCGGGAAAGCTCTTCGAAATGTCCTCGCCGGTACGCGAATACAGTCGCCTTGCCCCCACCCCACCCTCCCCCGCATGCGGGGGAGGGAAGGGAGGGGGCTGATCGGCATCGTGAGGCGAGGCCGCGGCGACCGCCTGAAC
>JASHXZ010000773.1 GCA_030043285.1 Xanthobacteraceae bacterium
GACGGCACCATGACGATCGAGGACTGCGAGGCCGCGTCGCGAGCGCTCTCTTCGGTATTCGACGCCGCCGATCCGGTCGAAGGCTCGTATCGCCTGGAGATTTCGTCGCCCGGCATCGACCGGCCGCTGGTCCGGCGCTCCGATTTCGACCGCTATGCCGGCCATCAGGCGCAAGTGGAGATGGCGGTCCCGATCGAGGGACGCCGCCGCTTCCGCGGCGAACTCGCCGGCACCGAAGGCGACAGCGTGCGGCTTCACAGCGCGGCGCCGGGGTCCGAGCCCGCCGACGTGTTGCTGCGAATCGATGACATGACCGAAGCAAAACTCGTCCTCACCGATGCGCTCGTGGCGCAGGCGCTGCGGCGGAGCAAGCAGGACGAGCGCAGGAGCAAAGGCGGCAACGGATCACATCCGCGCCGCGACACGCAGAACGACACAGACATTCATGCCGCGCCGGAACACGCCCGGCGCACGCCTCAACCGGATGGAGACTGACATGGCGACGGTAAGCGCCAACAAACTCGAACTGTTACAGATCGCCGATGCGGTGGCGCGCGAGAAAGCGATCGACCGCAAGATCGTCCTTGCCGCCATGGAGGACGCGATCGCCAAGGCCGCGCGCTCACGCTACGGCAGCGAAACCGAAGTGCGCGCCGAGATCGATCCCAAAAGCGGCGAACTGCATCTGTCGCGCCACATGCTGGTCGTCGAGACCGTGGAAAATCCCGCCACGCAGATCAGCCTCGAGGAGGCCCGCCGGCGTCACCCCGCCGCGCAAATCGGCGATACCATCGCCGATCCACTGCCGCCGCTGCCGTTCGGCCGCATTGCCGCGCAGTCGGCCAAGCAGGTGATCGTGCAGAAGGTGCGCGAAGCCGAGCGCGACCGGCAATACGAGGAGTTCAAGGACCGCATCAGCGACATCGTCAACGGCATCGTCAAGCGCGTGGAGTACGGCAACGTGGTGGTCGATCTCGGCCGCGGCGAAGCGGTGGTGCGGCGCGACGAGATGCTGCCGCGCGAGCAATTCCGCAACGGCGACCGTATCCGCGCCTACATTTACGACGTGCGCCGCGAGCAGCGCGGACCGCAGATTTTCCTGTCGCGCACCCATCCCGAATTCATGGCGAAGCTGTTCGCGCAGGAAGTGCCGGAAATCTACGACGAGATCGTCGAGATCAAGGCGGTGGCGCGCGATCCGGGCTCGCGCGCCAAGATCGCGGTGGTGTCGCGCGACTCGTCGGTCGATCCGGTCGGCGCCTGCGTCGGCATGCGCGGCTCGCGCGTGCAGGCGGTGGTCAACGAGCTGCAGGGCGAGAAGATCGACATCATTCCGTGGTCGGCGGAAATCGCCACCTTCGTGGTCAATGCGCTGGCGCCCGCCGAGGTCAGCAAGGTCGTGATCGACGAGGAGCGCGATCGCATCGAGGTCGTCGTTCCCGATCAGCAGCTTTCGCTCGCCATCGGCCGGCGCGGCCAGAACGTGCGGCTTGCGTCGCAGCTCACCGGCAAGGACATCGATATCCTCACCGAGCAAGAGGAATCCGAGCGGCGCCAGAAGGAGTTCGAGACCCGCACCCGCACCTTCATCGATGCGCTCAACGTCGACGAGGTGATCGGGCAGCTGCTCGCATCGGAAGGCTTCACCTCGGTGGAGGATTTGGCGCTGGTCGATCTGAAGGATATCGCCAGTATCGAAGGTTTCGACGAAGACACCGCGCAGGAATTGCAAAACCGCGCGCGCGAGCATCTGGACAAGATCGAGGCCGAGCAGGATGCCAAGCGCATAGAGCTGGGCGTCGAAGACGCGCTCAAGGAAGTACCGGGCGTCACCACGGCGATGCTGGTCCGCCTCGGCGAGAACGACATCAAGACGATCGAGGACCTTGCCGGCTGCGCCACCGACGATCTCGTCGGCTGGACCGAGCGCAAGGACGGCGAGGCCGTGCGTCAACCCGGCATCCTCGACGGCTTCGAGCTGACCCGCGATGACGCCGAAGCGATCATCGTGCAGGCCCGGTTGATGGCCGGCTGGATTACCGAAGCCGACTTGGCGCCGCCTCCGGCCGAGGACGTCGCGGCCGATGCGGCTGCCCCGGCGCAGGCCTGAACCGGTGGAACGCCAGCATGTTGGCCGAGGCTCGACATATCGAGACTGGCGTCGCCCAACCCGGCGTCGAACTGGACGCCGGGCCGCACGCGCGTACGCCTGAGCGGCTCTGTGTCGTCACCCGCACAACTCGGCCAGTGGCCGAGTTGATCCGCTTCGTGGTCGGGCCGGACGGCGAAGTCGTTCCTGACCTCAAGGGTAAATTGCCCGGCCGCGGCGTCTGGATCACCGCGGCACGCGAGACGGTCGAACTAGCCGTCAAGCGCCACGCCTTCGCGCGCGGCTTCAAGCGCGATGTGCGTGTGCCGGCCGATCTTGCGCTCCGCACCGAAGCGCTGCTGGAGCGCGGCGTGCTGGACGCCCTCGCCATAGCCGGCAAGGCCGGCTTGGTTGCGGCGGGATTCGGCAAGGCCGCGTCGGCGCTGGAGCGCGACGAAGTGGTCGCGCTTCTGCACGCGGCGGAGGGTTCGGCCGACGGCGCCCGCAAACTGGAAGCGCTCTGGCGGCGTCGGACAGCCGAAAAAACGCTGCCTATGATCGAATTCCTTACCTCGGCACAATTGGATTTGGCATTAGGGCGCCCAAATGTGATACATGCTGCCCTGCTCGCCGGATCCGCCAGCGACACGTTTTTGTCGCGTTCGCGACGCCTCGAGCAGTTTCGGACCGGCGGCGCGAGCGATCGTGGCAATAAGGCCGTCAAGGCTGCAGTGCAGTGACTGAACGCCTACATGGATGCGTATGACTGAAACGACGAAAAATACCGGTGAAAAGCTCAGCGTGGCCTCGACCAAAACCCTGACGCTCAAGCGTGGCGGGGTCGAGCAGGGCGTGGTGCGCCAGAGTTTCAGTCATGGCCGCAGCAAGGCGGTGGTCGTCGAGAAGGTCAAACGCCGCATCGGGGCCCCCACGGGCCCCGCCGAAAAGCCTGATGCCGGCAGCGTTACGGTGGCGAAACCGCTGAGGCCGACCACTAAGCCACTTGGGCGCGAAGAAACGCCT
>JASHXZ010000774.1 GCA_030043285.1 Xanthobacteraceae bacterium
CAGGATCGGCGTCTGAAACTCGAAAAACCCTTGCGCCTTCATGCGCCGGCGGATCGAATCGATGATCTCACCGCGCTTGATGATGTTCTGGTGCAGCCGCTCGCGGCGCAGGTCGAGGAAACGATACTTGAGCCTGATGTCCTCGGGATATTCCTGATCGCCGAACACCGGCATCGGCAATTCGCCGGCCGGCCCCAACACCTCGATCCCGTGCACATAGACTTCGACCGCGCCGGTCGGCAGGTCGGGATTGTCGGTGCCTGCCGGCCGCGCCCGCACTTTGCCGTCGACCCGCACCACCCATTCGGCGCGCAAGGTCTCGGCGACCTTGAACGCGGCGCTGTCCGGATCGGCGACCACCTGGGTGATGCCGTAATGGTCGCGCAGGTCGATGAACAGCACGCCGCCGTGATCGCGGATGCGATGGCACCAGCCGGACAGCCGCGCCTCGATGCCGATATCGCCGGCGCGGAGTTCGCCGCATTTATGAGTGCGGTAGCGATGCATGTTGTAATCCGCCAAATAGGCCAAAGGCCGCGCACAACCACCCGCTACGTGCCGATTTGTCAAGCTGGACCGCCTCGATCTGCAGGCAGGGCTGCGTGACGCCTCGACAGAGCAGCGCCGATCTGCACATTTCGAGGCAACACGGAGATAAAAGCGAATGAGCAAGCGGCCGAAGGCCAAACTCCGATCGGCCCGAGGAAAGCGGGGAACCGGCCGGGATTCCGGCTGGCGCGGGAACGGGCGGAGTCGCGGGACGGCAGCGGCGCAGACCATGACGTCCGCCGAGGCGGTGGTCGCGACGCTGATCGGTCACGGGCTCGACACGATTTACGCGCTGCCCGGCGTCCAGAACGACCTGCTGTTCGAAGCGCTGTTCAAGTTCGCGGACCGGCTGCGCACCGTACACACCAGGCACGAACAGGGCGCGGCCTACATGGCGCTCGGCGCGGCGCTGGCGACCGGCAAGCCGCAAGCTTGCGCCGTCGTGCCGGGGCCGGGCCTGTTCAACGCCGGGGCCGCGCTGCTCACCGCCTTTGCCACCAACGCCCCGGTGCTTGGCCTCATTGGACAGATCCCCGATGCCGATATCGGCCGCGATCTCGGCCAGCTGCACGAAATCCGCGACCAGGCCGGCATCGTCAAACGGCTCGTCGACCATGCCGAGCTGATCCGCAAGCCGGAGCAGGCGTCGGCAGCGACGGCGCGCGCCGTGCGCGCCATGCGCACCGGGCGTCCCGGTCCGGCCGTGCTCGAATGCGCCATGGACGTGTGGGGCAAATCCGGTCCGGTCAGCTTGGCGGAGCCGCTGCCGGCCCCGCAGGCCAAGATTGATCCGAGCGCGATCCGCCGCGCCGCTAAACTGCTCGGCGCCGCCAAACAGCCGCTGATCATCTGCGGCGGCGGCGCCCAGGATTCGTCCGAAGAGGTCACCGCGCTCTCCGCCATGCTGCAGGCGCCGGTACTCGCCTTCCGCCGCGGTCGCGGCGTGCTCGACGGCCGCAATCCGTTGTCCGTCACACTGCCGCTCGGCCGCGACTTGTGGGACGAAGCCGACGTCGTGCTCGCCGTCGGCACGCGGCTCCTCATTCAGTTCCGCCAATGGGGGTTCGACCGCGATTTGAAGATTGTCCGCGTTGATGCCGACCCGAAAGAGCACGGCCGCCTGCACAAGCCCGCCGTGGCGCTGACCGGCGACGCCAAGCCTATCCTGCAAAGCCTCCTGGACGAATTGCCGGCCCGCAATGCCAAGCGCGCATCACGAAAGGACGAACTGCAGGAGCGCCAGGCCGTGTGGCGCAAGCGCTTCGAGAAGATCGCGCCGCAGATCGCTTACCTTGAGGCGATCCGCGCCGAGCTGCCGGAGGACGGCATTTTCGTCGAAGACATCACGCAGATGGTTTTTGCCGCGCGCGTCGTCTATCCGGTCTACAAGCCGCGCACCTATCTGTCGCCAGGCTTTCAAGACCCGCTCGGATTGGGCTTTGCCACGGCGCTTGGCGCGCAGGACGCGCGTCGCGACGTGCCGGTCGTTGCGATCTGCGGCGACGGCGGCTTCATGTTCACGGCCACCGAGATGGCGACCGCCATGCAGCATCGTATTCCTCTGGTGACGGTCGTGTTCAACGACGGCGCTTTCGGCAATGTTCGGCGCATCCAGCGCGAGCGCTTCGGCAACCGGCTGATCGCCAGCGATCTCGTCAATCCTGATTTCGTCGCCTTCGCCAAGAGCTTCGGCGCCGACGCGGTGCGGGCGAGGAGCCCGGAGCAATTGCGCGAAGCGCTGCGGCGTGCTTTTGCTCATCGCGACGGTCCGACCCTGATCGAAGTGCCGGTCGGCGACCTGCCAAGCCCGTGGGAGTTCATTGCCATGAAGCCCACGCGCGGGGCTTGATCAAAGAACAGAGTTCATCCAGCGGGCGACAACAAAGCCCGTTTGCGCTATCAAATCACCAAATGCAGCCTATTACGACCACCTCAGAACTCGCCGCGGCCTGCAGCCGCATGGCCGGCAACCGCTTCGTCACCGTCGACACCGAGTTCTTGCGCGAAAGCACCTATTACCCGCTGTTGTGCGTGGCGCAGATGGCCTCGCCCGACGAAGCGGTGGTGATCGACGCGTTGGCGCCAGGCATCGATCTTTCGCCGTTCTACGCGCTGATGGCGGACGAGAAGATCATGAAGGTGTTTCATGCGGCGCGCCAGGACATCGAAATCGTCTGGCACGCCGCCGAACTTATTCCGCATCCGATCTTCGACACCCAAGTCGCCGCCATGGTGCTCGGCTACGGCGATTCGATCTCCTACGACCAGCTGGTGCAGCGCATCACCGGCGACACGCTCGACAAATCGCACCGCTTCACGGACTGGACGCGGCGGCCGCTGACCGAGGCGCAACTCGCCTACGCGGCGTCCGACGTGACCCATCTGCGCCAAGTCTATGTGGCGCTGGTCGAGGATCTCAAGCGCCGCGGCCGCGTCGACTGGGTCGCCGAGGAAATGAACGTGCTGACCTCGCCCGACACCTATCGGATGGAGCCTGACAACGCCTGGCGGCGGCTGAAGACCCGGGTGCGTAAGCCCAAAGAACTCGCCGTGCTTATCGAGGTCGCCGCCTGGCGCGAGCGCGAGGCGCAGGAGCGCGACGTGCCCCGCGCGCGCGTGCTCAAGGATGAAGCGATCGGCGACATCGCCGTGCAGGCGCCGACCACGCTGGAGAAGCTGCGGCAGCTGCGCTCGCTGCCGAAAGGATTCGAGCGCTCGCGCTGGGGCGAAGCGATTGTCGACGCGGTCGCGCGCGGGCTCGAGCGCGATCCGAAGACGCTGCCGCTGCAATCGCGCACGCAGCCGGCGGCAAACGGCGCCGCCGCGGTCGAGCTCCTCAAAGTGCTGCTGCGCATGATTTCCGAGCAGCACCACGTCGCCGCCAAGGTGATCGCCACGGTCGACGATCTCGAGCGCATCGCCGCCAGCGACAGAGCCGATGTGCCGGCCCTAAAAGGCTGGCGTCGCGAACTGTTTGGCGAAAGGGCGCTGGCGCTCAAGCACGGCAGACTCGCGCTCGCTATCGATCACGGCAAGGTCGCGCTGGTGGAGCACCGCTGACCCGTCGGCGCAAAACTGGCACGGGATACCAATTCCGAGAGGCTGAGATGCGGGTAACGTCCGTGGGCCATGCCGTTCTGTTTGTCGCGACTGTCGTGTCAGCGACGGGGTGCTACGGCCAGAGCCCACAGGCCGGCGACCCGGACGAGGAGCACATCGAGGATCTCGTTACGGCGAGCCATATCCTGGCCAACGAAGGTATCCTCGATAGCTTCGGCCACGTCAGCGCGCGCTCGGTCAAAAGTCCGGATCATTTTTTCATGCCGCGCGCCATGCCGCCGGCTCTGGTGTCGCGCGCCGACATCGTCGAGATCGGGCCCGATTGCAAGCCGGTCGCGCCCGACGCACCGCGACTGAATGGCGAGCGCTATATCCACTGCCAGATTTACAAGGCCCGCAGTGACGTGCAGTCAGTGATCCATACCCACGATCTCGCCGTCATTCCGCTCGGCCTTGCCGGGATCGCGCTACGCCCGGTGGTGGCACAGGCCGGCTTTCTACCGCCACAGACGCCGCTGTTCGAGATACGCGAAGCCTATGCGTCGGAGCAGAGCCCGGAAAAGAAACGCGGCATGCTGGTGCTCAATGCCCATCTCGGTGATGCGCTGGCCGTGAAGCTCGGCCGCAATCCCGTCATCCTGATGCGCGGCCACGGCGATACGGTGGTCGGCAGGTCCGTCCGCGAAGCCACGGTTCGCACCATCTACACCCACATCGATGCGCTGGCGCAAAGCGGAGCGTTGGCTCTTAGTCGGAATATCACCGCCATGGATGACGCCGAGCTCGAGTTCAACGCGACCGAAAATTTCGATGCCGACCGGCCGTGGCAAAACTACAAGCAAAGACTGCCGGCCGGGCGCTGAGCGCGCGGGCGCCGAAAACCAAGCAAAAAACGACGAGGAGGATCATGCGTTCCTTTGCTGTCGCACTTGCCGCACTGCTGTTGGCCGGATCGGCACCGTCGCACGCCGCATATCCCGAGCGCACGATCCAGATCATCGTGCCCTACACGCCCGGCGGCACCGTCGACATTTTGGCGCGCAAGCTCGGCGAGCGGATGAGCAAAGCGTGGGGACAGCCGGTCGTGATCGTCAATCGTCCGGGCGCTGGCGGCAGCGTCGGCGCCGACGCAGTCGCCAAGTCGCCGCCCGACGGCTACACCTTCCTCATCTCCACCAATTCGCCACTGACGACCAACCTGGCGCTCTACCCGTCGCTCGGCTACGACCCGTTGCGCGATTTCGAGCCGATCATTCTCGCCGGCGAAAACCCGCTGGTCTTGGCCGCCAACCCGAAACTGCCGGTCAAGTCCGTCAAGGAGCTGATCGCGCTCGCCAAGGCGGAGCCGGGTCAGCTCAATGCCGGCACCTCGGGCAACGGCTCGACCGGGCATTTGTCGCTCGCCACTTTCAACAAACAGGCCGGCGTATCGATCACGCACGTGCCCTATCGCGGCGGCGTGCCGAGCGTCACGGCGGCGATGGCCGGAGAGGTACAGCTTGTGTTCAGCGACATCGTGCCAGCTATCCCGCAAATCCGCGACAACCGCCTGCGCGCGCTCGGCCAGACCGGACTGCACCGCGCTCGCATCGCACCCGATATCCCGACGCTCGACGAGTCCGGCCTCCCGGGCTTCAATATCACCGCGTGGATCGGCGCCGTGGCGCCGAAAGGCACCCCCGCAGATATCGTGCAAAAGCTCAATGGCGAGATCGAACGCGCGCTCAAGGATCCGCAATTCGCCGCGCAAATCTCGGCCATCGGCATCGATCCGCTCGGCAGCACGCCGGACGAATTCGCAGCCTTTCTGCGCAACGAAGTTCCGCGCTGGAAACAAATCGTGCAGGACGCCGGCGTCAAGATCGAGGGCAATCCCTGACCGGAAGCTTCTTTGTTTGCTCGGTGCCGTCAGGTCAGCGGATCCACCTCACGCCGCATATGCACTCGGAACAGCCGGCTCCTTGTTCCACTCGGCCACGGGATCGTAGCCCCAGACCCATTCCGAATTGCCGTGCACGCTGCCGGTGCCGGCCGCGATCGCCTGCTTCTGCGCCGCCGCATCGCGCAAGTGCTTGAAGCGCGCGTTGGCGAGCGAGAGCCGCTGCACGCCGTGCACGCGCGGGATGCGGATGCGGCGGAAATTCGCAAAAGCCTCGGCCGGATCGCTGCAGGCGTCCAGCCAGCGCGCCAGAATGTAGGCGTCCTCGAAGGCCTGGCAGGCGCCCTGCCCGGCATTGGGCAGCATGGCGTGGGCGGCGTCGCCGATGAGTTCGATCCGGCCGCGGCCCCAGTTCTGTGTAAGCGGCCGCGTGAACAGGCCCCATTTCGAACATTCGGTGACGAGGCTGAGCAGCTTGGCAAGCCGCGGCTCCGGGTTCGGGAAACTCGCCCGCATCTCTTCCGGATCGCCGCGCGTGGACCACCCCTCCTCGACCCATTTGTCGGTGTCCTGCTGGGTGACGACATTGATGAGTTTGCCGGCGCGGATCTGATAAGCGAGGAAATGGCAGCCCGGCCCGACCCACTGGGTGTGGCCCTTCGGTTCGAGCACTTCGGGCGGTACGTCTGCCGTATTGAGCAACGCTCGCCACACCATTTGCCCCGTGTAGGCCGGGTGGTCGTCGCCGTAGAGCGCATGACGCAGCACCGAACGCACGCCGTCGGCACCGATCACGTACTCGGCCTCGACACGGACACCATTGCCGAAAGCAAGGCCGATCCGCTCGCTGCCCTCCTCTACGGCGGTGAGCCGGTGTCCCAGATGGATGGCACCGCGATCAAGCCCGCTTGCCAGCGTATCCAACAGGTCGGCGCGGTGGAATGAGTAATACGGGGCGCCGTAGCGCGCCGCCATCTTAAAGCGATCGTTGAATTCGAGAAATTCACCGGTCTGCATGTTGCGCGTGTAAATTCCCGGCGAGCGGTGCCCGACGGCGGCGATCTTGTCGGCAAGACCGATCGCCCCCAGCGCCTTGGCGGCCTGCGGGCTGCAATTGACGGCGGCGCCGATCTCGCCCAGCGCCGGCGCGGTCTCGAAAATTTCGGCGGAGATGCCGAAGGCTTTGAGCGCATTCGCCGTCGCGAGCCCGGCAAGCCCGCCGCCGACGATGGCGATCCTGACGCTTGGCGGCATTCACCCTCCCGACCGCAAGCTGTATGCGGTTTCAGGCAGCTTCTTTACGAAACCGCGCGTGCGATCGGAAGAGCCATCTCATCGGCGGCGAGCGCGGCATGGATCATCGCGACGACCTGCGCACCTTCGCCGACCGCGGCGGCGACACGCTTCACCGATCCGGCACGTACGTCACCGATCGCAAACACGCCGGGCCGGCTTGTCTCCAGCAAGCGCCGTTTCTGCCCGGTATCGGCGCCGGTCAGGATGAATCCCTTGCTGTCCAACGCAATGCCCGATCCCGACAGCCAATCGGTGTTCGGCTCGGCACCGATGAACAAGAACAGATGTCGAATCGGCCGGAGCGCTTCCGGTCCCGCTTTGCCGGTGCGCCATCGAACGGCCTCCAGCACGCCGGAGCCGCCTTCATGGCCGGTGACGTTCGTCTCTGTCAGGACTTCCACGTTCGCCAGGCCGCCGATGCGGTCGACCAGATAACGCGACATGCTGGCAGCGAGATCTGGCCCGCGCACCAGAAGCCAGACTTTGGCGACCTGACTGGCGAGATACACCACCGCCTGTCCGGCCGAATTGCCGCCGCCAACGAGCGCGACTTCCTGCCCAGCGCACAGCTTCGCCTCGAATGGCGAAGCCCAATAGTGCACGCTCGTGCCCTCGAATTGTTCGAGGCCTTCGACGGCGGGCCTTCGGTACCGCGCGCCACTCGCGATCACCAGCGACCGCGCACTGATGCGTTCGCCATCGGACAGCTTGAGCACGAACCGGCCTTTGCCCGCATGATCGTGACCGTCGAGGCTCACGACCTCGTCCGGTATCGCCATCTCGACGCCGAACTTCTGCGCCTGATTGTAGGCCCGTCCCATCAGCGCAATGCCTGTGATGCCGGTCGGGAAGCCAAGGTAATTTTCGATCCGCGCCGACGCGCCGGCCTGACCGCCGAACGCGCGGCAATCCAGCGCCAGAACGGAAAGGCCTTCGGAAGCCGCATAGACCGCGGCGGCAAGGCCCGCCGGCCCGGCCCCCACGATGATCACGTCATAGACACGGTTCGGGTCGATCGGCCCGACCAGCCCGATGCAACGGGCAAGCTCGGTCTCGCCTGGATTGCGCAACAGCTGTCCGCCCGGGCAGAGCACGATCGGCAATTGCGCGGTGTCGATGTGGAAACGGTCGATCAGGACCTTGGCCTGGGTGTCGGTTTCCGGATTGACGATTTGATGCGGCTGGCCGTTGCGCCGCAGAAAATTCTGCAGGCGAAGCACGTCGCCCTGCTCGGTGCGGCCGACAATGATCGGCCCAACGGTGCCGGCTTCAAGCAAGGCGACGCGGCGCAGGATGAGCGCGCGCATCATGCGCTCACCCAGCTCCGCTTCGGCG
>JASHXZ010000775.1 GCA_030043285.1 Xanthobacteraceae bacterium
CATGGCGTCGAATGTCGCCAACGCGCGCTCGGCTTCGTCGAGGCGCCCGATCAGCAAAAGCCGCCGGATTTCGAGGTGCCGCGCGTGCGCGGCATTGGTCCGGTCGCCGCGCTGTTCGAGCGCGGCGCGCGCGGCATCGAGCGCCTTGGCGGAAAAGCCCAGGTCGCGCGAAACGAGTGCAATCTCGGCCTCGGCGATGACGCAGCGCGCGCGGGCAACGGCCTCCTTTTGACCGAAGCCGCGCGCCGCCTTGCGCAGCAGAAGCCTGGCGCGATCGAACTCGCCGAGCTGCGCCATCGCGATGCCGCGCAGCGCAAGTGCAGGCGCATCGTCGCGCAGTGCCACGCGGTTCAGAGCGCCGAGCGCATCACCCTTGGCGAGCGCCAGCGCCGCGGCCGTAATCAGCGAGTCCATTGGAATCCCGCCACACTTGTAACTCCCACCCTTGGAAGTCTGCCGCCTAAGTCTAGCTCACGAAGGTTATCCAACGGGAGCAAGAGCTATGACCCACACGACCGGAACCCGCGAACAATGGCTTGCCGCACGGCTCGACCTCCTCAAGGCCGAGAAAGAATATTCGCGCCAGGGCGACGAGCTGACGCGGCGACGGCAGGCGCTGCCATGGGTTCGAGTCGACAAGGACTATCGTTTCGACACCGATGACGGCAACGCCTCGCTGGCGGACATTTTCCGAGGCCGCTCGCAGCTCGTCATCTATCATTTCATGTTCGGCCCCGACTGGAACGCCGGCTGTCCCTCATGTTCGATGATTGCGGATGCCTTCAACGGCTCCGCCGTTCATCTGGCCAACCATGACGTGATGCTCTGGGCGGTGTCACGGGCGCCGCTCCCGAAACTGCAGGCGTACAAGCAGCGCATGGGCTGGACATTCCCCTGGGCCTCTTCGTTCGACAGCGACTTCAATTTCGATTTCAATGTTTGGATCACCGAACAACAGCAGCGCGAAGGTGCTCCATACAATTACCGGATCGAGTCGCCGGCGGTATTTCAGGGTCGCGATGGCCAGGCGGGCGGCGCCGACTCGGGGGTGGGCAAGCTCGCTTCCATGTGCGGCACCGACGTGCCCTCGTACCATCGCGACAGGCCGGGCATGAGCGCGTTCGCGCTTGAGGATGGCGTCGTCTACCACACCTATTCCACCTACGCGCGCGGCGTCGACCCCTTCTTCGGCGTGTACCACTGGCTTGATCGCGCCCCTAAGGGACGCAACGAACCGGGCATCTGGTGGCATCGGCACGACGAGTACGACGCGCGCTGAACGACGCCGGCGGGTTTTGGCTCAAACGGACCAGAACAATGAAGAAGCCCGAGAAGCTGACGGAGAGAGCGATGAAAGGCATGAACAACGAACTTGGAGCGCCCAAAATCGTCGATCGGAGCACGTTCCAGACTGAGCTCGACGCGTTGCGGATTCGGGAGAAGGCGCACACGCGCGAGGGTGACGCGATCGCGGCCGCGCGCCGGCGACTGCCCATGGTCGCGGTGAATGGCGCCACGCCGCTCATTGGCGAGCGCGGCAAGGTGACACTGTTGGATGCGTTCGAGGAACGACGCATGCTGATCGCTTACTATTTCATGTGGGAGACCGGTCAGCCGGCGGCGGAGCAGTGCGAAGGCTGCAGTCTCTATACAGCGCAGGTCCGCGAGCTATCGTTCCTGCATTCCCGTGACGTCACCTACGCCACGTTATGCCAAGGCCCGTACGAAGAGAGCGCCCGGTACCGCGATTTCATGGGCTGGGAGATGCCTTGGTATGCGGCGCCCCCGGACTCGCTCGACACCCTCTTGATTGGGCGACGGATCGGCATGATGCACATCGTTTGCTACCTGCGCCGAGGATCCGAGGTGTTCGAGACTTACTGGACGACGCGGCGCGGCGTCGAGGTGATGGGTAACAGCTACCCATTGCTCGACTTGACCGTCTACGGGCGGCAGGAGAGGTGGGAAGATTCGCCGGCTGGCTGGCCGCAACGGCCGCAAGGCAAGCACTCTTACCGCACCGAAGGGCGTCCCATCGTCCAGTGGCCTCGCGTCAAAGCCGGGCATTCGGACGACCTGACAACGCCCAGGCGCTGAGGTACGGTCATGTCTGATATTGTCATGACCTCACGGCCGGCCGGCTCGAAGCCGGCATTCGGAAGCAGTCGCGGATCGGCCCCACGTGTGGCGGTTGACGCGCTGTGCTTTATGGCCACACCGACCTTCGCCGTCATGGCACTGCTGACTGCACTTGGCGGCGGCCCTCCGGACGTGCTCTGCGCGGCGATGCAGCACGGGTCGCCGCTCGGGGGGATGGTCCCGATGTACCTGCTGATGAGCGCATTCCACTCAACGCCTTGGCTGAAGCTGATTTGCGGTCGCTAGGAGCAATCCTGCGCGACAATCAAGGCGGCTTCGCACGACTATGAGCAGTTGGTGCTGCGCGGACGCGCCATTCGCACCCTCGTGTGTCTGAGTCGGGTGGGTAAAGCGAACGTCGGCAGTTGCAATTAACGAATGCTCTGCATTGCCGCACTGTGCTCGGCCCCGCCGCGCACCGATTGCAGCACCACGGCGGCGAGAACGAACAGGCCGCCGGCGGCGCCGGCGGCGACGCCGAGGGCGATTTCGCGCCCCGAGAACTGCCAGACATGGGCGATGGCGAGGAACGTTGCGTCGAAAAACGCGATCGATACCGCCGCCGGGATGGTGAACTCCTGCAACTGTCGCAACATGGTCGCTCCGGGAATCGGCTGCAAAAATTTCGCCCTGCGATGGACTGGGCCCTCGGGCGGATACTGATTACCTACTTAACCGATACGCCTTAGCCGGCGGCTGCTACGGCCGGTCGAATTGATGGGAAATTGATGGGACCAGGATCAGCCGATTTTAACCAAGCCGGAGGTGTGGGTGCCCCGATCGGCGGCCTTTGCAAGAACAGGACGGCGGCGCGCGCCCGCGAATTGGCACGGCGCCGTGCTATGATCTGCCGTATTGGAACGCCACGCGAAAGATAACGGGAATTTCAGCATGTCGTCATCGGGAAAGAAACTTCGGCTCGGCGCCTTCATGCGGCCGGCCAGCATCCATACCGGCGCCTGGCGCTATCCGGACGCGTGGCCGGACATGAACTTCAATTTCGCGCACATCAAAAGCTGCATCCAGCGGCTCGAGCAGGCGAAGTTCGATGCCTTCTTCATGGCCGACCACATGGCCGTGCTCAACATGCCGATGGACGCGCTCAAGCGCAGCCACACCGCGACCTCGTTCGAGCCGTTCACGCTGCTTTCGGCGCTGTCGCAGGCGACCGAGCGCATCGGACTCGTCGCCACCGGCTCGACCACGTTCGATGCGCCCTACCACATCGCCCGCCGCTTCGCTTCGCTCGATCATATTTCCAACGGCCGCGCCGGCTGGAACATCGTCACCACATCCAATCCCGACGCCGCGCTCAATTTCGGCCTCGACGAGCACATGGAGCACGGCGACCGCTATCGCCGCGCCCGCGAGTTTTACGACGTGGTGACCGGGCTGTGGGACAGCTGGGCCGACGACGCGTTCGTGCGCGACGTCGAAGACGGTATCTTCTTCGAGCCGACAAAAATGCACGTGCTCGACCACAAGGGCAAATATCTCTCGGTGCGCGGCCCGCTCAACATCGCGCGGCCGATCCAGGGCTGGCCGGTGATCGTGCAGGCCGGCGCCTCGGATTCCGGCCGCCAGCTCGCCGCGGAAACGGCGGAAGCGGTGTTCACCGCGCAGAGCGATCTTGCTGTCGGGCGCAAATTCTATGCCGACGTGAAAGGCCGCATGGAAAAACTCGGCCGCGCCCGCGGTCACATGAAAATCCTGCCGGCGTGTTTTGTCGTGGTCGGCGACACGGTCGAGGATGCCCAGGCGAAGCGGCAAAAGCTCGACAGTCTGGTCGACTACGCCAACGCCATCGCGTCGCTGTCGATCGCGCTCGGCCATGACGCCGCGAAGTTCGATCCAGACAAGCCGCTGCCCGACGATATTCCAGAGAGCAACGCCTCGAAAAGCGGTCGCGAGCGCGCCATCGCGCTCGGCCGGCGCGACAACTTGACGGTACGGCAGTTGGCGCAGCGGCTTGGCGGCTATTCGGGGCTTGCCATGGTGGGCACGCCGCAAACCATTGCCGATGAGATGGAGGAGTGGCTGGAGACCGAAGGCTCCGACGGCTTCACCGTGATGTTCCCGTATCTGCCGGGTGGGCTCGACGATTTCTGCGACCGCGTCGTGCCCGAATTGCAGCGGCGGGGACTATTCCGCCGCGATTATGAAGGCGCGACCTTGCGCGAGAATTTGGGCTTGCCGCGGCCGACCAATCGGTTCTTTGCCAACTGACGCATGCGCGCTATTCCGAGCCGATCGCTTCGCTCGGACGAATGTGTCGAAACAACGCACGAAAAAACCCGCGCCCCCGGTCGGGGGCGCAGGCGAGTTGTGCAGCAGATTTTTTAGCTCTTCTATTTCCGTGGCCTACTGGCCGTTTTGGCTCGGCTGCTGCTCACTACCGTTGCCGTTCTGCTGCGGCTGCCCGCTCTGATTCTGGTTTCCGGTTATGCCGAGCTGCGCCAGGGTTTGTTCAGTCGGCCGGCCGTGATTGCTTTGAATGCCTTTCTTCTGGTTGAAGGCCTGCACGGCGTGGCGCGTCTCCGGTCCGAGCCTGCCGTCGGGGCGTCCAGCGTTAAAGCCCTGCTTGTTCAAGGCGGACTGCATCTGCTTCACTTGGCCGCGACTCAGGTTCGAAGCCTGATTCTGGCTCTGCTGCTGGCCGTTCTGTGGCTGCGCTTGCGGTTGTTGCTGCGGCTGGTTGGCCGCGTTGGTTGCCGCAAAGGCCGGTGCCGCAAGAGCCGCGGTCGCCAGAAGCGTGATGATGGTCTTTTTCATAGTGTTCTCCGTCCTTGCGCTTGTTGCTGCGCTTTGACTTCGTTGGTTGCTGTGGGTTCGGCTGCAACGGTTCCGCAGTTTGGCGGAATGCGCCCGCATCGCAGTCCTGATGGGGCAACTCGTGCCGCCCGACGTTGTTCGCCGAGGAACCCGTGAAAAGCCGCGTTCAGAATGTCGCGCGACGAAAAGAAACGGAAAGAAATTTTGTCGTTGCT
>JASHXZ010000776.1 GCA_030043285.1 Xanthobacteraceae bacterium
CGAGTGCAAACGAATCCCTGTAGGGCGCGTGTTCCTCCTGGCCGACCTCGATCCTGGAGAAGCCGAGCGTGCGCAGCGCGAACAGGATGTCGTCGCGATGCAGCCAGCACGAGCCTGGGGCAGTGCCGCCGCAGGCAAGCGGACGCCAGCGTGGACGCAGGTACAAGCGATCGAAATGAGGGATGTCACGGTCGGCGAATTGCACCATGCGCTTGCGAAAGAACGGCGGGCGGCGCGGATTGCCATCGTCCGGGAAATAATGCGTCCAGATGAAAACGCGATCCGTATGAGCGGCGATCGCGCGCAGGAGCCGCAATGGCTCGGTCATGTGATAGAGCACCCCTGCCGCCCAGATCACATCGAATTTACGATCGCTCGCTTCGAGCCAAGGCAGGAAATTGCCGAGCAGGAACCGGGCGTCCCGTAGTCCCATCACCTCCTTGGTGATAAGGCATTTCAGATAATTGCGCTTGTTGGCCTCGACGGCAGTGACACGGGCGCCGGCGCGTTCAAGGAGGCAAGTCTGCACGCCTTCGAATGGGCCCAGTTCGAGCACATCGGCGCCTGCCATGCCGCCGAGCCTTTCGGCGGCCCAGGCAATGCGACGGTCATCGAAGAAGTTGCCGTGGCCGCCGGTCGCAACGCCAGCCTCGGCTGGGAACAGCGTCATCCAATCGTCGACGAGCTCCACGGCCGCCTGCGGCGACGGCGCCTCATGGACCATGCCGTCACTCGGCAACAGCCGCCGCAGCTGCCACTTCCCGACGCCACTGCCCATGCCTTGCTCCCGGCTCTTTCCCTATTTGTTGAAGATCGGCGTCGACGCTGCCGCGTAAATCCGATGTTGTTATTTCGTCCGCATGCCCGATGATCTCACCCGACGAGCGACTTCGGCGATAATCCAGCACTTCCGGTCCGCAGCAGCAGGCGCACGCTGCGCCATGCCGCAAGCGCCCTGGCAAAAACCGGGATGGCGCCGTGATACAGCAGTTTCGAGGAATGCCGCGCCAGCACGCTATTGCGCTTTTCGGGACTGATGCCGTCTCTGCACAGCCACACCCGATAAGCCACGCGCGCCTTCCGGCTCAGAGATCTGACGCGGCTCGCGCGCACATATGGCTTTCGCCCATACTGCTCGAACAAGCTGACATTATCGTCCAGCAGCGCGCCGCTCCTGGTGTTTTTGTGCGACATCTGTGCCGCGTGCTGGCGGATGGCGCAAACCTCCTCGGCCAGGCTGATCAAGCGGCCCTGTTCGAGCAGGTGAAACCACATCTCCAGATCGATGAGGTGCGGGAACGACTCGCTGAATCCTCGCTTGGCGGCTGACCGGCGAAACATCACGGCGCTGGGCTCGCCGATGTAATTCTTTCCGAACAGACACCTGTTGATGGTTTGCTCGCCGCCGACGTGGAGGTTTTTGCGAGCGTACCGCTGCACCGTAAGCGCGGCGCCCTTGTCGTCGATCAACCTTCGCGCGCCGACCACGAGCGTGGCCGCGGGGTCGGCGTCGAGCGCATCGGCCATTCGCCGCAGACTGCCAGGCAGCAGCAGATCGTCGGCGCACAGGAACTTGACGTAGTCGCCGGCGGCGTAAGACAGGCAAGCGTTGAAGTTTCGCGCCAAGCCGATGTCGGTGGCATTTCCGAAGAACCTGATCCTTGCCGTCTCCGCGCTCTTTCTTTCAAGCCACTGCGCGGTGCCGTCGGTCGAGCAATTATCGACAATAATCAATTCCATGTCGTCAAAGGACTGGCGCAGCACCGAATCGACAGCGAGCGGCAGAAATGCGCCGCCGTTCTTGACCGGTATGCACACGCTGAGCTTAGGAGACATCATCCTCGCCGCAGAGCCGGGAAGGGGGCTCGCCCGCTACCTTGCCTTTGATCTCGCCACCATGCCAAGTTCGCGCCGAAAATACACGACTATCATGCAGGCGGCCCGGCGGGATAGCGATGCAGCACTGCCTCTTCGCGCATTTCGACAAGGATAACAAAGTTGCCGACTATGTGCTGCACTATCTCGGCGAGATCAAGCGGCTGGGTTTCTTCGTTGTCTTCATCTCGGCTGCCCGGATCGGCGAGCCGGAGCTTGCGCGCGTCCGCGACTGCTGTGACGACATTATTCTCCGCGACAACGCGGGGTTGGACTTTGGTTCCTGGTCCGAGGGCTTTGCGAAGCACCGGCACGCCATCGGCGGCCGTCTGTTGCTCGCCAACGACAGCGTCTACGGACCGATCGGCAGCCTGGCGGCGGCGCTCGATCGCTTCGCGGCGACGCCGGCGGATTTCTATGGCATGGTCGAAAGCCTGGAGCCAAGTCCGCATCTGCAGAGCTGGTTCCTGTTGTTCGAGCCGTGGGTCGTTGCGAGTGACGAATTCGCCAGCATATTGAGCCAGCCATTTTCGCGCATGAGCAAGCGAGAGATTATCCGCAATGGTGAGATTGCATTGTCCCGTCGGCTCCTTGGCGCCGGCTTCCGTTACGAGGCGCTGTTTCGCAATGAGCGTTCCGCTTTGATGAATCCGCGGTACGCTGCCAATCCCATGCTGCTGTTTTGGCGCGAGCTCCTGGTTGCGGAACGGGTCCCGTTTGTGAAAGTCGAATTGCTTCGGGACAATCCGATCCGGGTTGAGGACGCGGCGACCGTGCTTCGCGTCGCGGAGACGATCGATTCCGCGTTCTCCAGTCTCATCAGTTCGCATCTGGCGCGAACGGCACGGCCGCAGCGCGCATTTCAACGGCCATTCTGGTCGCGCTGGCGACATGCGCTCATTCGCCAGCGTCACCGCCTGCAGCAAGAAAATCGACCGGTGTCCCGCGCCGTGAACTCGGCGCAGCTTGAGTTCCTGACCGCGTCGCTGCACGCGTGGCGTTTCGTCAAAGATCGATTCTAGCGTCGAACCATCATGGCTTCCAACCCAGCGAACCCGCATCTGCCGAACGGTTTGGCACGAGAACAAGAAACGTCTGCTCCGATCGCCATCCTGCTCTGCACCTATAACGGCGCGCAGTTCCTGCCGCAGCAGCTTGCCTCGTACGAGGCACAAGAGTTTACCGACTGGCATCTGTTCGCCTCGGACGACGGTTCGCAAGACGCCACGCTGTCGCTC
>JASHXZ010000777.1 GCA_030043285.1 Xanthobacteraceae bacterium
GCCCCCGGCGCCGGACCGCGGCTGCATCACGCCGCGTTCAGCATCCCGGAATCCTATCTGTTCTTCTACGTTTGCGACCTCGCCTTCAACATGGGCTTTGCCGAGAACATCGAATTAGGGCCCGGCCGGCACGGGCCCGGTCACGCGCTGTTCGTCTACATGCGCGATCCCGACGGCCACCGCATCGAATTGTTCAACACGCACTATCAGTGCATCGACATCGAGGACGAGCCGGTGCGCTGGGATGCTTCGTTCGCCGGGCAGCGGCGCTGGCAGCTGCGGGCACGCGCGCAATGGTTTGCGCAGGCGAGCCGCTTTGCCGGCGTCGAGCCGCGCGAGCCGGCGGGCAAGGGCAATCCGATGACGCTTGAACGTTACGTCGGCGCAGCACGCTAGGGCAGGGCGCGATATGCAGGCTCGGTCGTCCGCACCTTACGTTGCCGCCGCCGCAATGGCTGCCGCGCTTTTGTTGCCGAGCCTGACGGCCCGCGCATACGACCCTAATGCATTGTGGAATATCGTGCACGGCAAGTGCGTGCCTAACCAGCTCGCGAACGGCGATCCGAAACCGTGCGTCGCGGTCGAGCTGAAAAACGGCGTCGATCGCGGCTATGCGGTGCTCAAGGACATTCGTGGCGCGACGCAGTACCTGCTCATTCCGACACAACGCGTCGTCGGCATCGAAAGCCCGGCGCTGCTGGCGCCCGACGCCGTGAATTACTTCGCCGAGGCCTGGAACGCGCGCGGCTTTGTCGAAAAGGCCGTCGGCCACGCGCTGCCGATCGACATGCTCAGCCTCGCGGTCAATTCAGAGTTCGCGCGGACGCAGAACCAGCTGCACATCCATATAGACTGTGTTCGTCCCGACGTGCGCGCGACGCTCGCAAAACTGCGCGCGGCCATCGGCACGACCTGGGCGGCGCTCGCCGAGCCGGTCGGCGGTTACGGCTACTGGGCGATGCGGGTGATGGGGCCGAGTCTGGCCGACGCAAATCCGTTCAAGCTGTTGGCCGACGGCATTCCCGACGCACGCTCCGACATGAAGGTGCGCACGCTCGTGGTCGTCGGCATGCGCTTCGAAGACGACGTGCCGGGTTTCGTCATCCTGCAAGACCGCGCCGACCTTCTGCATTTGGACTTCGGCGCCGGCGCGCGGCTGCAGGATCACGACTGCGCGTTGGCGCAGGTCAAGGACTAGACGCGCCCCGCATGCGGCATGGCCGCATGAGGATCAGTTGGCGGCGCAAACCGCCCTGCCGCTGACAATCAGGCATTTCTGCGTCGGATTGCAGATTCCGTTGCCGCAGGCGGTCGAGCCCTTTGGCTGGCAACTCCCTCCGTTGTTGGTCACGACGCACGTTTGCGACGAATTGCAGATTCCATTGCCGCACGCGGTCGAGCCCTTTGGCTGGCAGCTCCCTCCGTTGTTGGTCACGACGCATGTTTGCGATGAATTGCAGATTCCATTGCCGCATTGGGTCGAGCCTTGCGGCTGGCAAGTCGCCCGACCGCTGACCGTCAGGCAGGTCTGCGACGAATTGCAGATTCCGTTGCCGCAGGCGAACGAGCCCTTTGGCTGGCAGCTCGCTCCGTTGTTGACCACGACGCATGTTTGCGACGAATTGCAGATTCCGTTGCCGCATGCGGTCGAGCCTTGTGGCTGGCAACTCGCTCCATTGTTGACCACGACGCACGTTTGCGACGAATTGCAGATCCCGTTGCCGCACGCCGTTGAGCCCTTTGGTGCGCAGCTTGCTCTGCCGTTGACGACCACGCACGTCTGTGACGAATTGCAGATCCCGTTGCCGCAGGCTGTTTGCGCGACACGGTCATAGTTCGAGGGGGCAATGAGCTTTGGTGTGATTATCGGTTCTACGGAAGAGGATGAGTTCGATGCGTGGTGGTCCGCTGGTGGTGCGTCGGCAATAGCGGCGCGGTCGCCGCTTAGCGCCGAGGCGATAATGAATCGACTCGAATTATCCGCTGTTTGGGCTTGGTCGTTCGCGAGAGCGGATTGCGAGCATCCGGCAGGGCGGTCCTGCGAAGCGTTGGAACAAAGGAGGTTGGGTTGGGCGATGCTGGGGCTCGGTTGCGCAATAAGCCACGTAAGAGCTATGGGCCACAGATATGAGCCGCCAGCGCACCGTCGCGCTATCGATAAGTTGAAGAATCCGCCCCCGATTCGCGGCGGCCGATTGCGGCGGAGTGGCACAAGGCCTGTTGCGCGATGCAGAAATGTACCGCGGTAAAATTTCATTGCAATTGCCCCATGCGCTCGAGCCCTTCCCGACGGAAAGGGCGCCCCAACGATGTTATTTGTCTATTCCGGACGGTTCGCCTGCCGAGGGCGCTTGATGGCCGGTCCGCCCCAGGTTCGGCAGCTCCCGCGGCTGGGTATCGTGAAGCGTTACCATATTGCGGCCGCCCACGCAACCACTGCGCGATCTTTCTCTTGATAACACTAGCCGATATGGTTCTCGGCCGACGGCCGTTCATGACGGTGAGGCTTGTTCGGCCGCGAATGGTGCAAATTCACATCGGCCGATGCAGGCGGTGCTCGATGAAGAGCAAAAAGCCGTTGCCGAGCGCGGCGAAGGTGAACAGCACGATCGCGACCGTCATCATCTCCTCGCCCTGGACGAGTTGCAGGGCGTTCATGATCATGGCGCCGAGGCCTTCCTTGGAAGCGAACATTTCGCCCAACAGTACGCCGAGCAGCGTCACCGTGAAGCCGATGCGCAGACCGGTGAAGACTTCGGGCAACGCGGCAGGAAGCAGCACGGTGGCGATGGTTTGCCAGGGCGACAGCTGGAGCGTGCGCGCGGCGCGCAGATAGACCGGCGGAATGGCGCGGATCGCTCCCATGGTCAGGAGCGCGACGGGCAATATGCCGTGGAGCGCGCCGAACGCCACCTTGCCGGAAATGCCGAGCCCGAAGATCAACAGCACGACCGGGTAGAGTGTGATCTTCGGCAGCGAATAAAGCGACACCAGAATCGGCTCGCCGACGGCGCCGGAGAGTTTGTGCGCGCCCATCCAGATGCCGATCGAAAGGCCGATGCCGTAGGCGAGCAGCAGCGCGTAGCCAAGCTCCAGGCCGGTCGTCGTCAGGTTGGCGATAAAGCGCGGCGTCGCCAGATTGTGCAGGAGGTAGGCGAAGGTCGGCAGCGGCGCCGGCATCGCAGTCTCGCCGGCGATGCGATGCAGGATCTCCCAGAACACGACGAGGCCGAGGACAAGCAGCAGCGTATCGCCGGCTCGGCGCGTCGCCGTCATGGGCGGCCTCCGCTGCGCCGCGCGGCAAGGCGCATGTCGAGACTGTGAAGAACCGCGTTGATCAATGTCGCAACGATGAGGAGGAACAGGATCAGTGCGTACATGCGGCGATTGTTGAAATCCGCATAAGCGTCGGCGATCTCGCGGCCGAGCCCGGACGGCGAGAGAATGAATTCCGCGGCGATCACGGCGATGAAGCCATAGGAGACCGCGAGCTTGATGCCGGTGAACAGGTAAGGCGCGGCCGCCGGCAGCTGCAGTTGTAGCGCGGTGGCGATGCGGCCGAGCCGGTGCACACGCGCTACCTTGCCGAGCACACGCGGTATGCGGTCGAGACCGTTGAGCGTGGCGATGATGATGGCGACGATGGCGGTCGCCACTCCGATCAGTACGATCGGCATCACCGACAGTCCGAAGATCGCGATCAGCACCGGATAGAAGATGAAGATCGGCACCGCGTAATAGGTGGCGAAGAACGGATCGAGCGCCGCGCGCAGGCGGGGCAGGGCATGAATGACGATGCCGGACACAAAGCCGAGCGCGATCGATAGTGCAGTGACGAGGCCGATCAGTCCCAACGTGCGCGCAATGGCGGCATTGAGCGCGCCCGAGGCGAGCAGCGTCCATAACGCGCCTGCCATCTCCGACGGCGGGATGATGACGCGGTGATCGATCAGCCCGATCCGGCAGGCAAGCTCCAGCGCGCCAATGAGCGCGACGATGACCGCAAGGCGAATCAGACCGATGCGCGTCATCCCGCGGCCATCGCCGATACGCTGGAATGTCCCAGCGCCTTGAGCGATTCTCCGCGCAGGCGCTCCCAAAGCCGGCCGGTGATCTCGCCGAATGCTGCCTCACCGACAATGGTCGAATCGCGCTCGCGAGGCCAGCCGGTTTCGATGATCTCGATGAAGCGCCCGGGCCGCGCCGACATGGCGCCGACGCGGTCGGCGAGCATGGCGGCTTCGTCCAGCGCGTGCGTGATCAGCAGCACAGTGGCGCCGGTGCTTCGCCACAGCCGCAGCACCTCGTCGCCCATCAGGAGCCGCGTCTGCGCATCGAGCGCGCCGAACGGCTCGTCGAGCAGAAT
>JASHXZ010000778.1 GCA_030043285.1 Xanthobacteraceae bacterium
CGTCGGGTGCGGTGAGGTAGCGCGCCACGTTGGCGATCGTGCCCATGCGGTGCATGTCGAGCGCGCTCGGATCGGCGACCTCGGGGTCGCGCTGCATCAGGATGCCGACCTGGCGCTGCTCGCGGATCGCCTGCTGCGCAGCGGCAACCGATTTGGTCCGGCCGAGCGTGATCGGCAGGACGAGCCCGGGAAACAGCACGGTGGCGCGCACCGGCACGATGATCAGCGCGTCGGACGGCAATGGCGGCAGCGCTGGAGGCGGCGGCGCAGCGCCGGCCTGTCCAGGCTCGCTCGATGACAGCATTTCAATCTCAGCCACGACCCGGCCCCACTTTCTGCAACGTGATCACCAAATATCCGGCGGCGGCGGTGCGGCGCACGCCGCTATAGCGTCCGGCCGGCAGCCGCAGCCGCCGGTAAAAACGGCCTTGCGGCAGCTCGAGCCGATGAATGGTCGCGGTGCGCAGTTCGGGCGGCAGCACCCGCGTGCCGGCGATGACGAGGTCGCAGTCCTCGATCACCACCTGAGCATTGTCGATGGCGACGCCGGGCAACGCGACCAGCACCAGCACCTCCAGATCGGTCTCCAAAATATCGGCCGGCGGTTCCCAGGCCGGCTGGTGCGCCTGGCTCGGCGCCGGTCGAAACAGCTCACGATGCATCCGCTCGGCGCGGGCGAGCATCTCGACCGCTTCCGACCACATCCAATCCCGGGCCACGTCGCGGGCCATACAAATACCCCTCCAGGTCAGGTGCCATATGTGTGGCGGCACCTGGCCGAATTCAACGCCGCCGGTTTCGCGCGCCCTGCAGCCGGCCGATATTGCTAATATTGAAGTATTGGTCTTGGAACGCGCGCGACACAGCGGGAATTGATCCCCTGTAGCAAGTGATGGGGCTTCCCCAAGGCAGCGCACGAGCGCAAGGCGGGGTCACGCCAAGTCGATCGCCCGGAGATGCCGATGGCACGAACACGCCGGAAACGGCCGAATGGGCAAACCATTCCGGCACCCGAAAAGATCACCATATCGCTGACCGTCAACGGGGCGCCGCGCGAGCTCGCGGTGGCGCCCTGGGTGACGCTGCTCGATGCGCTGCGCGAGCGGCTCGGCCTGACCGGCACCAAGAAGGGCTGCGACCACGGCCAATGCGGCGCCTGCACGGTTTTGGTCGACGGCCGGCGCATCAATTCCTGCATGACGTTTGCAGTCATGCAGGACGGCGCCAAGGTGACCACGGTCGAGGGCTTGGCGCGCGACGGCACGCTGCATCCGCTGCAGCAGGCTTTCATCGACCATGACGCCTTCCAGTGCGGCTCCTGCACATCGGGACAGCTCTGCTCGGCTGCCGGGCTGATTGCCGAAGGCAGGGCCAGCACCGTCGAGGAAATTCGCGAGCTGATGAGCGGCAATCTCTGCCGCTGCGGCGCTTATCCGAACATCGTCGCCGCGATCCAACAGGCGATGGAGCGGCAGCGGTCATGATCAATTTCCAGTACGCCCGCGCCACCGACCTCGCCGACGCTCTGCGCCAGATCGCTGCCGAGCCGGGCGCCAAATTCATCGCCGGCGGCACCAATCTGATCGATTTGATGAAGGAGGACGTCGAACGGCCGCCGCGGCTGATCGACATTTCGCGCCTGCCGCTCCGGGAAGTCGAACAAACGCGCCACGGCGGCTTGCTGATTGGCGCGCTGGTGCCGAACTCCGACCTCGCCTATCACCCGCTGATCGAGCGGCATTATCCGCTGCTCGCCAGTGCGATCCTCGCCGGCGCCTCGGCGCAGCTGCGCAACATGGCCTCGACCGGCGGCAATCTTCTGCAGCGCACGCGCTGCTATTACTTCTACGATACCGCAACGCCCTGCAATAAGCGCACACCCGGCAGCGGTTGCGCCGCCCGCTATGGCGTCAACCGCATCCATGCGATCCTCGGCACCAGCGACGCCTGCATCGCCACCCACCCTTCCGACATGTGCGTGGCGCTGGCCGCGCTCGACGCTCAAGTGCACGTGGCCGGCCCGAGCGGCGGGCGCACCCTCACATTCGCCGATTTGCATCGCCTGCCCGGCACCACGCCCGAGCGCGACACCAACTTGGCCGCCGACGAGATCATCACCGCAGTCGAGCTGCCGGAGCGCGGCTTTGCTGCCAATTACAGCTACCTGAAAATTCGCGATCGGCTGTCGTACGCGTTCGCGCTCGTCTCCGTTGCGGCGGCGCTGGAGCTCGAGCACGGCACCATCAAGGAAGCGCGCCTCGCGCTTGGCGGCGTCGCGCACAAGCCGTGGCGCAATGTGTCCGCCGAAGCGGCGATGCGCGGCGAGCCGGCGAACCGCGCCACCTTCGCCCGCGCCGCCGATGCGATCCTGCGCGACGCCAAAGGCTTTGCGCACAACGCGTTCAAGATCGAATTGGCGCGCCGCGCCATCCTGCGCGCGCTGAGCCAGGCGGCCGCCGGGACGCCGCAGTCGCAATCCGTCAAGAAAATCCGGTGAACGCCATGACCTATATCGGCACGTCCATTTCCCGGGTCGATGGTCCCGCCAAGGTCACCGGCGCGGCCAAATATGCCGGCGACACCGCTGCGTCCGACCTCGCCTATGGCGCAGTCGTAACGTCCACCATTGCCAAAGGCCGCATCGCCACGATCGACACCGGCGCGGCGCTCCGCATCGCCGGCGTGCTCGACGTGCTGACCCATGAGAACCGGCCGCGCATGGCGCGCCGGACGGCGGCCTACAAGGATTTCGTCGCGCCGGAGCAAGGCTCGCCGTTCCGCCCGCTCTACGACGACAAGATCCTGTTCAGCGGCCAGCCGATCGCACTGGTGCTCGCCGAGGAATGGGAGATAGCGCGCTTTGCCGCGACGCTGGTGCGCGTCGAATACGAGGCGGAGCCGTTCGCCACCGACCTGCAGGTCGAGCGCGAGCGCGCCGCCGCGATCGAGCAGCCGCTCAAGTCGCGCGGCGATGCCGATAAGGCGTACGGGGACGCTGCCGTACGGCACGAAGCGGAATACTTCATTCCGATCGAGCATCACAACCCGATCGAGCTGTACGTCTCGACCGTGCTGTGGGACGGCGACGGCAAGCTCACCGTCCACGACAAGACCCAGGGCGTGCAGAACGTGCGCGATTACCTGTGCGGCGTGTTCAGCATCAAACCGGACAAGCTGCGCGTGATGTCGCCGTTCATGGGCGGCGGCTTCGGCTCGGGACTGCGGCCGCAATATGAGGCGCCGCTGGCGGTGCTGGGGGCGCAGGCGCTCGAACGCTCGGTCCGCCTCGTGCTCACGCGCCAGCAGATGTTCGCGCTGTGCTATCGGCCGGCGACGATCGAACGCCTCGCGCTCGGCGCGCAGTCCGGCGGCACGCTGGAGTCGGTGAGCCATGAAGCGATCGCTGTAACCTCGCAATACGAGGATTTTTTCCGCAACGACAGCGGCTGGTCCGGCCTATTGTACAAGAGTGCGAATGCCAAATACGGGCACCGGCTGGCGCATGTCGATCTGCCGACGCCCTCGGACATGCGGGCGCCGGGCGCGGCAACCGGCGTCTATGGGCTCGAATGCGCCATGGACGAGCTTGCGGTGGCGCTCAAGCTCGACCCGATCGAGCTGCGGCTGCGCTGCTATTCGGATCGCGACCAGCACGACGACGTGCCCTACACCAGCAAGAAGCTGCGCGAGTGCTATCGCCAGGGCGCGGCGGCGTTCGGCTGGGACCGGCGCAATCCCGAGCAGCGTTCGATGCGCGACGGCAGCGAGCTGGTCGGCTGGGGCATGGCGAGCGGCGTCTGGGATGCCTGGCAGGTCGATACCGCCGCCCGCATCGTGCTGACCGCCAACGGCCATGCCGAGGTGGCAAGCGCGTGTTCCGACATCGGCACCGGCACCCACACCATCATGGCCCAGGTCGCCGCCGACCTGCTCGGCCTGCCGCTCGAGGCCGTCACCGTGCGGCTCGGCGATTCGACGCTGCCGAAGGCGCCGGTCGAAGGCGGCTCGTGGCTCGCCGCCTCGGTTTCACATGCGATTGCCAAGACCGCCGATGAAATCCGCAAGGAGCTGTGGCAGCTCGCCAAGGCGATGCCGAATTCGCCGCTCGCTGCTTCGCACCTTGAAGACATTGCGCTCGTCGATGGCAGGATCATCGACAAGAAAGGCAACGGCGGCGGTGTGCCGATCACCGACGCCATGCGTCACGGCCGCCGCGACCGGCTCGAATGCGAAACCACGAACAGCTTCGCGGAAGACAAAAAGCACGCCCGCAACACCCACTCGGCGATCTTTGCCGAGGTGAAGGTGGACGAGGAGCTTGGCGTCATCCGCGTCACCCGCGTGGTCAATGCGGTCGCCGCCGGCCGTATTCTCAACACCAAGACTGCGCGCAGCCAGATCATGGGCGCGGTGGTCGGCGGCATCGGCATGGCGCTGCACGAGGAGACGCTGATCGATCACACGCTCGGCCGGATGATGAACTCCAACATCGCCGAGTACCACGTGCCGGTGAACGCCGACATCCACGACATCGAAGTCATTTTCGTCGACGAGCCGGACGAGATCATCAACCCGCTCGGCATCAAAGGACTGGGTGAGATCGGCATCGTCGGCGTCGCCGCGGCGATCGCCAACGCCATCTACCACGCCACCGGCAAGCGCGTGCGCGACCTGCCGATCACGTTGGATAAGCTGCTGCCCTGACTATGTTGCGAGGCAGCATTGGTGGCTGGCATCGCCAAGCGCCAATCCGGCTTAAGTTTCCCTCTTGCGTTTGGCAGAACAAAATGCGAACCTACCTTGTGGCCCCCATGAAGCCTCCATCCGAACGCCGCCGTCGTGAGCCCTATTACAAGGTGCAATACCGGAACCGGGTGACTCTCGCGTGGCAAGATCGCCGAAAGGAGGCCTTTGACACAATTGAAGAGGCTCATACCTTCCTCAAAAGCTGCATGGGACGCGAACCCCTTCGGATCGTAGAATTCAATGCCGGCCAGTCAAAGACCGTCCATGAGCAACAATGAACCCGATTTTATTGCTGCGGCCGCAACTGGTGCGGTTGGTTTCGCCTTCACCATCTTGGGGGCGAATCCGTTCATCGAAAAGAGACTCGCGCGTGTGGCCGATCTTGAGCGTGAACTGGGACAATTACCGAGGTTAGTTCAATGGTTCTACGTTGCGCCCCAACGGCTATACGGCCGGGGACTGCTGAT
>JASHXZ010000779.1 GCA_030043285.1 Xanthobacteraceae bacterium
CACCGAATTTTTCTCCTGCTACCCGCGCAATCAAACCATCGAGCCGTGCGCGGCGATCGACATAAGGCCGATCCTGTGCCGGCAGGAACGCGTCGGCGTCGGCATCGCCGACGGCTATAGCCGCATCAAGCGCGGCAAGAAGAACGGCGTGTTCGGCGCGCAGGCCGGCCCCGGCATCGAGAACGCGTTTCCCGGCGTGGCGCAGGCGTTTTCCGAGAATGTGCCGATCCTGATCATCGCCGGCGGGCTGCCGCTGTCGCGGCAATACGTGCGTCCGGTGTTTCGTGCCGCCGAAGTCTATCGCCCGGTCACCAAATGGTCGGCGCTGGCCCACAACGTGGCCGAGCTGCCGAGCCTGATGCGGCGCGCCTATCACGCCATGCGCTCCGGCAAGCCGGGCCCGGTGCTGATCGAAGTGCCCGACGAGGTGTTCGAGGCTGAGTATAAAGGCGCGCTCGACTACGCGCCGGTGCCGGTGCAGCGCGCTGCGCCGGACCCGGATGCGGTCAAGCAAGCCGTCGCGACCTTATTGAACGCCAAGCATCCGGTGCTGTGGGCCGGCCAGGGCGTGCACTACGCCGAAGCCGGCGAGCGGCTCGCGGCCTTGGCCGAGCTCATTCCGGCGCCGGTCGTCGCCACCAACCCGGGCAAGAGCGCGATCGCCGACTCTCATCCGCTGGCGCTCGGCGGCTCCACGCGTTCGCGCTCCAAAGTCTATGCCGATTTCCTCAACAAGGCGGACTTGATCCTCGCCATCGGCTCGAGTCTTACCGTGACCAATTTCGGCCCGTCGGTGCCACCCGGAAAGAAAATCATTCACGCCACCAACGATCCGGGCGACATCAACAAGGAATACACGGCCGATCATGCGCTGGTCGGCGATGCCGCCCTGGTGATCGACGCGCTGATCGCCGAGATCGGCAAACAGAAGGGACCGGGCGGCGGCAACGCGCTCGCCTCGCTGAAAGAAGAGGTCGCGGCCGGCAAGAAGGCCTGGCTCGAATCGTGGGCCAAGCTGCTCGATTCCGAAGAGATGCCGCTCAATCAGTATCGCGTCATCCGCGACATGATGCGCACGCTTGATCGTGACAACGTGATCATGACCCATGATTCCGGCTCGCCGCGCGAACAGATGATCCCGTTCTGGGAGACCACCGCGGCCGGCTCCTACATGGGCTGGGGCAAGTCGACCCAGCTCGGCTACGGCCTCGGCATCACCATGGGCGCCAAGCTCGCCGCGCCGAACAAACTCTGCATCAACGTCATGGGCGACGCCGCCATCGGCATGACCGGCATGGACATCGAGACCGCCGCGCGCAACCGCATCGGCATCCTCACCGTGGTATTCAACAACGGCGTCATGGGCGCCGAGCGCGACGTGCTGAAAATCTCCGACGAGAAGTACGGCGCCATGACGGTCGGCGGCAATTACACCAAGGTGGCCGAGGCCCTCAACGTCGCGGCGCGGCGCGTGGAAAAGCCCGGCGACATTGTCGGCGGCATCAAGGAAGCGGTCGGCATCACCGAAACGGGCGCGCCGTTCCTGCTCGAATTCGTGGTCAAGGAAGGCCGCGATTTCTCGCGCTATGCGTAGAGCGCTGCCTCGTCATTGCGAGCGGAGCGAAGCAATCCAGGCCCCCTCCCTTCCCTCCCCCGCGAGCGGGGGAGGGTTGGGGTGGGGGGATTGCTTCGTCGCTTCGCTCCTCGCAATGACGACGAAGTGTTTGTCGGCCGCGTGCCTCACCTATGCGCTATTGAGTGCCCTCATGGCCTCCGCAACAGCCGGAGCGACGGACACTGAAAACTTCTACAAGAATAAAACCGTGCTGCTGATTACCTCGACCAGCGTCGGCGGCACCTATGACGTGGTCGCACGCCTCGTCGCCCGTGTCATGCCGCGCTATCTGCCCGGCCATCCGACTATCATCGTGCAGAACATGCCCGGCGGCGGCAACGTGCTGGCCACCAATTACATGTACAACATCGCGCCGAAGGACGGCACCGCGATCGCCACCATTCACAGCGCCATGCCGCTGCACCAGGTGCTCGATCCGCGCGACGTGCGCTACGACGCTGACCGCTACGCCTGGCTCGGCTCGACCGGGCCGCAGAACGAGGTCATCCTGGTCTGGCGCACCGCCGGGATCACATCGCTCGATGAGGCGACGCGGCGCGACATCATTCTTGGCGGCACCGGCGTCGCGTCGGGCATCGTCATCATTCCGGCGGTGATGAACAAGCTCCTCGGCACCAGGTTCAAGATCGTGACCGGCTACCGCACCTCCGAGGACGTCAATCTCGGCATGGAGCGCGGCGAAGTCCAGGCGCGCGCGTTTGGCATCGATTCGATCGCGAGCCAGCACCCGGACTGGATCGCCGAGCACAAGGTGACGTTTTTGGCCCAGGCCGGCGTCCGCCGCGACCGTCGCCTGCCCGACGTGCCGCTGTTGACCGAACTGGCGCGCACCGATGAGCAGCGCCAGATCTTCCAGCTCATCTCGTCGGCGCCGGCGCTCGGCCAGCCCTACGTGGCGCCGCCCGGCGTGCCGCCGGAGCGGCTCGCTCTGTTGCGCCAGTCCTTTGCGGCGACGCTCAAGGACCCAGTCTTCCTCGCCGACGCCGAAAAAATCCGCTTCAATGTCGAGCCGATGAGCGCCGATGAAGTCGCGCAGATCGTGCACCAGACGACACACGCGCCGGCCGACATCGTCGCCAGGACCAAAGCCGCTGTCGGCATGGCGACGCACTGAGTTTTTTCCTACGATCAATCAAGCCAAGGAGGAACCCGTGGCCAACATCAAGATCTTCAATCCCGCAGGGCTCGCCAAGCCGCCGGGAACCTATACCCATATCGCGCACGCCAAGACCCAGGAGGTGGTGTTCATCGCCGGCCAGGTGCCGACCGACTCGAGCGGCGCCACCGTCGGCAAAGGCGACATCAGTGCGCAATGCACGCAGGTCTATGCCAACATTCACACTGCGCTGCGCGCGGTCGGCGCCGATTGGGCCAACGTCGTTCAGTTCACGAGCTTCCTGGTGCGCGAGCAGGACGCCGCCGCGTTCCGCGCCTGGCGCGGCCGCGAGTTTCCCAAAATGTTTCCGGGCGGCGCGCCGCCCAATACGCTGTTGATCATCAGCCGGCTCGCCGAC
>JASHXZ010000780.1 GCA_030043285.1 Xanthobacteraceae bacterium
GGTTTCTGGTTGATCGCGGAGCCCGGGGGCGGCCGCGTCCACGGGCTCAATGCCAGCGGACCCGCCGCGCGCAAGGCGACGCTCGACTATTATCGTCCGCGAAGTCAAGACAACGAAATCCCGGCGCGCGGCCCGTTGAGTATTCTCACCGTGCCGGGCGCCATCGACGGCTGGCGTTTGGCGCACGAGCGGTTCGGCCGCATCGCCTGGAGCGAGCTATTCGAAGCCGCCATCACGTATGCGCGCGACGGCATGCCGGTCAGCCGCTCGCTGGCCGACTGGCTGGTGCAGGATGTGCCGATTCTATCGCGCTACGCGGCGACCGCGGCGATCTTCCTGCCCAAGAAGCGCATTCCTCGCGAAGGACAGCGGCTCATCCAACGCGAGCTCGCCCATTCGCTCGAGCTTGTCGCCAGCCAAGGCGCGCGCAAGGGCTTCTATGAAGGCGCTATTGCCGAGCGCATCTGTGCGCCCTTGCAGGCTGAGGGTTCGCCGCTGGCGGCCGAGGACTTTGCCGCCTTCCACGCCGAATGGGTTGGGCCGATCACGGCGACTTATCGCGGCTATGACGTCTATGAACTGCCGCCCAACACGCAAGGCTTTACCGCGCTGCAAATCCTCAAGCTGATCGAAGGTTACGATGTGAAGAATTGGGGCGACGGCACGGCCGATTACTATCATCACATGGCCGAGGCGGTTAAGGTCGCGTTTGCCGATCGCGAGGAATGGCTGACCGATCCGCGTTTTGTTGATATTCCGGTGCAGCTTTTGATCAGCAAGGCGTACGCCGATCAGCGCCGCCGTTTGATCGATCCCGAGCGCGCGCTCGACATCGCCCAAGTGCCGGCAGGCATCGCTTACATGCATCCACACGAGAAACGGCCGCCTGACGGCGATACCTGCTATTTCTGCACCGCCGATCGCGATGGCATGGTCGCGTCGCTGATCCAATCGATTTATCACGACTTTGGCAGCGCGGTGATCGGCGGCGACACCGGCATCATCCTGCAAAACCGCGGCGCCTTCTTTGCGCTCGATGACAAACACCCCAATCATCTGCAGCCGGGCAAACGCACGTTCCACACCTTGATTCCCGCATTGCTGATGCACGACGGGCGGCCTTATCTCGCTTTCGGCTCGATGGGCGGCGAGGGCCAGCCGCAATCGCAGGCCGCGCTGGTCAGCCGGATCGTCGACTTCGGCTATGACGTGCAGCAGGCGATCGAGGCGCCGCGCTGGCTGATGGGCCGCACCTGGGGCACCCGCTCGCGCAACATGTCGCTCGAGGGCCGCATCCCGGATGAAGTCATGCGCGAGCTGAAACGGCGCGGCCAGCCGGTTCAGATGGTCACCGACTGGAACGACAATATGGGACACGCCAACGTTATCCGCGTCGATCACGAACAGGGTTTTCTGGAAGGCGGCGCCGATCCGCGCGGCGACGGTGCCGCGCTTGGTTATTGAGCTAGAGCATGACGATTTTAGGTCGACCCACTCGTTCGTCATTGCGAGCGAAGCGAAGCAATCCAGTGCGGCGCCGCCGTTCTGGATTGCTTCGTCGCTTCGCTCCTCGCAATGACGATGGACTGAATCAAGTTAACTTCAACACACTTTAGCCTGGGCATCCCGTGAACGACATCGCGATCACGCTGTCGATCATTGGCTTGGCGCTGGTGCTGTTCGCCTGGAACCCGGTGCCTGCGGTCGTCATCGCGATCGGGGCCTCGCTCGCGCTCTACTTCGCCGGCGTCCTCACCATGCCGGAGGCTCTGACCGGCTTCGGTGACCCGGTGGTGATCCTGATCGCCGCGCTGCTCGCCATCGCGGTGGCTGTCGAGACCACCGGGGTCGGCGCTTGGGCGGGCCAGTTGCTCCTGCGTCTGAGCGGCGCCAACGAGACCACGCTGATGGTCGCTCTCATGATCGTCGCCGCGATCTTCAGCGGGCTCATTGGCATGAACGGAGCCGTCGCCGCCCTGCTGCCGGTGACCGTCATCATCGCGGTCCGGACCGGGATTGCTCCGTCGCAGCTGATGATCCCGCTCGCGCTGGCGTGCCTGAAGGGCGCCAAGCTCACCATGCTCGGCTCGCCGGTCAACGTCATCGCCGCCACGCAGGCCGAGGAGTTCGGCGCCGGCCACATCGGCTTCTTCGCCTGGTCCGTGCTCGGCATCCCGCAGCTCATCGGGTCGATCATCATCGTCATTTTGCTCGGCAAGCGGATGCTGCCCAAACGGCAGAGCGAGTCGATCCCGGCCGACTTCAGCGGTCACGCCCACACGCTTGTGCAGCACTACAACCTCGAACACGGGCTGCACCAACTGGCGGTGCCCGCCAGTTCGCCCCTTGTCGGTACGTCGCGCAAATCCGTCGACCTCAGCGCGTATCCCGGGGTGCGCGCTGTCGTCTTCCTCGATCATGAGGATGATCGACCGCTCGAGCGCGACCGGCTCGAAGCCGGCGACCTGATCCTGGTTCGCGGCGACGGGCACGAGGTCGAGCGGCTCGCCGCCGACCTGCAGCTCGAGGTGCGCCAGCACGGCGACAAAGCCGCTCTGGGCGACGTACTGCTCTCGCGCGACTCCGGATTGGCCGAGGTCGTCGTCCCCGAGCGGTCGGCGCTGATCGGCAGCACGGTCTTCCCCGGCATGACCAGCCAGGACCATGACGTGATGGTGCTGGCGGTGCAGCGCGGCGGCGCCGAGCTCATTCGCCCGCGGCTCACGCTGCGCTCGGGCGACCACCTGCTGCTGCAGGGCAGCTGGCCGGCGCTGGAGCGCTACCTGTCCAGCGCCCAACTGCTGGTCATCGATTCGCCCGACCAGGTCCGCACCCAGGCTGTGGCGCTCGGCCGGGGTGCGAAGCGCGTCTTCGCGATCCTGGCGCTGCTGGTCGTGCTCCTCGTCTTCAACATCACGCCGGCGCCGATCGCGTGTCTCGTCTGCGCCTGCCTCACGGTGATCACGGGCGTCGTGCGCCTGCCGCAGATCTATCGCGGCATCGACTGGAACACCGTCCTGCTGATCGGCGCCATGATCGCACCCGCGCGCGCCATGGAGAAGAGCGGCGCCGCCGCGATGATCGGCGATCACATCGTCAACCTGCTCGGCGACTTCGGGCCGACCGCCGTGCTGGTCGGTCTCTTTCTTGCGGCGACCGTGATCACGCAGTTCATCTCCAACACCTCGACGGCGCTGGTGATGATGCCGATCGCGTTCGCGGCGGCGAGCGACATGCGCGTGTCGGCACTGCCGATGGTGATGAGCGTGGCGATGGGGGCCAGTGCATCGTTCCTCACCCCGTTCGCCAACGGCGTGAGCCTGATGGTTTACGGGCCGGGCGGCTACAAGTTCGGCGATTTCTGGCGCCTCGGCCTGGTCGTGCTGATCTGGACGCTCATCGTGACGGTCATCGTCACCCCGCTCTATTGGCCGTTCCACTGAGACAGCCACGCGCGGGTGAAGACGACCTTGGCGCAGACGTTCAAAACGAACCCAGCAGCGTGCCGAGACCGTTTCCAGGGAACTCGCCACGACTGAGCCGTTTTCTCTTATGCGCCGCGCCAAGCTCCCGGGAACGAAAGATCGCCAAAATGATGCGCGTATTCATGATAACCGTCGCCGCCAGTCTGGCGGCTGGAATACTTCCCGCTTCAGCCTATTCCTGCGCGGAATGGTGCAGCACCTATCATTGCCGAATGACGGAGGCCGGCCCGCACCGCGTCTGCATGAATAGATGCGTCGCGTCGTGTCGAGCGATCGTCACCAAGCGGCGGGCGCGCGCCGACCACCACGGCGGCGAGTCAGTTGCCGCAGCCAAATGGATTACCAAGAAGCGGCTTTGCCCACGTCTTGATGCGGGCGTCGATGACTGCATATTTCGTCGCGCGAATTGCAC
>JASHXZ010000781.1 GCA_030043285.1 Xanthobacteraceae bacterium
ATGTCGCCATTGCGGTGCCCGATCTCGCCAAGGCGGCGGCGATGTATCGCGACACGCTGCGCGCTGAAGTATCAGCCGCGGTGCCGCAGCCGGAGCACGGCGTCACCACGGTGTTCGTCATGCTGCCGAATACCAAGATCGAACTCATCGCGCCGCTCGGCGATACTTCGCCGATCGCCAAATTCCTGGAGCGCAATCCGGACGGCGGCATGCATCACGTCTGCTACGAAGTGCCCGATATCCGCGCCGCGCGCGATGCGCTAAAGGCGGCGGGAGCGCGCATCCTTGGCGACGGCGAGCCGAAGATCGGCGCCCATGGCAAGCCAGTCCTGTTCCTGCACCCGAAGGATTTTGCCGGAACGCTGGTCGAGCTCGAGCAAGCCTGAACGCGGCAAAAATGACCAAGACCACGGCGGTCGCCGTTTTCTTTCTGATCTGGTGGATCGTGCTGTTCGCGGTGCTGCCGTGGGGCGTGCATAGCCAGCACGAAGGCGGCAACATCGTCCCGGGAACCGATCCGGGTGCGCCGGTGATGCCACGCCTTGGCCGTAAGCTGCTCTTGACGACCTTGGTCGCGAGCATCGTCTTTGCGGCGTGCTATGTCGCCTACGTGCATCAGTTGGTGACGCTCAACGGCCTTTTGGCGCCGTTCGGCATGCACGATTGAGTTGCCAAAATAGGCTTTTGACCAAGCACTTAGACGAATATTCTAAACGTGCCTTTGAGGGCTCTGCGACCTGCAAAAAAGAAAGGCAGGGCCAAAACCCTGCCTCAAAATTCCGTAGCTGAACTCTGTCCACGCCTGCTGAGTGAAGATTTTTGGTTGGGCGTGGGGCGGCGTTGGTTCGCGCTCTGAGAGCCGTCCTCCCGAGACTTGGACCGCTATCGCGGTACTGCAGTTCCGCGATAGGACAGCCCATTGGTAATCGATCTTTTTGCCGCTGTCACCAGCCTGCAGGGGCTGCCCCGAAAAAAACGAAAAGGAGCACGGCCGTTGTGTTCCGCCGTTGAATCGGCTTTGTGGCGGCATGCGCCTGTCCCGTTACTTTCTGCCGATCCTGCGCGAGACCCCCAAGGAAGCCGAAATCGCGTCGCATCGCCTCATGCTGCGCGCCGGTATGATCCGTCAGGAGGCCGCCGGCATCTATGCTTGGCTGCCGCTCGGCTTCCGCGTCCTCAAGAAGATCGAGCAAATCGTGCGCGAGGAGCAGGACCGCGCCGGCGCGGTCGAGCTCCTGATGCCCACCCTGCAGCTCGCCGACCTGTGGCGCGAGAGCGGACGGTACGACGCCTACGGGCCGGAAATGCTGCGCATTAAGGATCGCCACGAGCGCGAGCTGCTCTACGGGCCGACCAACGAGGAGATGATCACGGAGATATTCCGCGCCGCGATCCGCTCCTACCGCGACCTGCCCAGGAACCTCTATCACATCCAGTGGAAGTTCCGCGATGAGCAGCGCCCTCGTTTCGGGGTGATGCGCGGGCGCGAGTTCCTGATGAAGGATGCCTATTCGTTCGACGTCGACGAGGCGGCGGCGCGGCTTTCCTACAACAAAATGTTCGTCGCCTACCTGCGGACCTTCGCGCGCATGGGCCTCAAGGCGATCCCGATGAGGGCCGAGACCGGCCCTATCGGCGGCGATCTGTCACATGAATTTCTGATCCTTGCGGAAACCGGCGAGTCCGGCGTCTTCTGTGACAAAGGGGTGCTCGATCTGCCCATCCCCGACGAGGGAGTGGACTACGATGGCGACCTTTCCTCCATCATCCGCCAGTGGACCCACCTCTACGCTGCAACCCAGGACGTGCATGACGAGGTCCGCTTTGAGCGCGAGGTGCCGCCGGAGCGGCGGTTGCAGACGCGCGGCATCGAGGTCGGGCAGATTTTCTATTTCGGCACGAAATATTCGGCACCCATGAACGCCGTCGTAGCTGGCTCCGACGGGGTCGAGCGCCCGATCCACGGCGGTTCCTACGGGGTAGGCGTGTCGCGCTTGGTTGGCGCCACCATCGAGGCCTTTCACGACGATGCGGGGATCAAATGGCCGGAGCCGGTGGCGCCGTTCCGGGTCATGATCCTCAACCTCAAGCAGGGCGCAGCCGATACCGACGCGGCATGCGAACAGCTTTACGCGGCGCTCGCCGCCAAAGGCATGGACACGCTCTACCACGACCTCGACGAGCGGCCCGGCGCCAAGTTCGCCACGGCCGATCTCATCGGCGTTCCCTGGCAGATCCTGGTCGGCCCGCGCGGCCTTGCCGAGGGCAAGGTCGAGGTCAAACGCCGCGCCGATGGAACGCGGGACCTGATGAGCCCGGCCGATGCGCTGGCGCGGCTCACCGCATGAAGTTGTGCGCTGACGTGCGGCATTTCGCCGATTCTGGGCTTGAAAGCGCCAGAATCGTGTGAAACTCCGGCTGATCGCGGGGACCGAGACTACATGCCAGAGCCGACCGGCACCGCTCCTTTCGCTCCGTTCGAGTGGATGTTGTCGCTGCGCTACCTGCGTGCGCGGCGCAAGGAAGGCTTTATCTCGGTCATCGCCGGGTTCTCCTTCCTCGGCATCATGCTTGGCGTTGCCACCTTGATTATCGTCATGGCGGTGATGAACGGCTTCCGCCAGGAGCTGCTCGACAAGATCCTCGGCCTCAACGGCCACCTTCTGATTCAGCCGATCGACTCGCCGCTCACCGACTGGAAGGACGTTTCCGACCGCGTGAGCAAGATCAAGGGTGTGCGCTTGGCGGCGCCGATCGTCGAAGGCCAGGCGCTGGCCTCGTCGCCGTTCAATGCGTCCGGGGTGCTGGTGCGCGGCATCCGCGGCGGCGACCTCGAAAAGCTCGGGTCGATCGCCCGCAATATCAAGCAGGGCACGCTCGACGGCTTCGATGGCGGGCAGGGCATCGCCATCGGCAGCCGGCTCGCCGAACAGCTCTCGGTCCGGGTCGGGGACAATCTCACCCTGGTGTCGCCGCGCGGCGCGGTCACGCCAATGGGCACGACGCCGCGCATCAAGACCTACAAGGTCGCCGCGGTGTTCGAGATCGGCATGAGCGAGTATGACGCCGCGTTCGTCTTCATGCCGCTGCCTGAAGCCCAGGCCTATTTCAACCGCACCGGCGACGTCACCGCGATCGAGGTCTATACCGACGATCCCGACCACATCGACGACTTCCGCGCCCTGGTCACCAAAGCCGCGGCGCGGCCGATCTACATGATCGACTGGCGGCAGCGCAACGCCACCTTCTTCAATGCGCTCCAGGTCGAGCGCAACGTTATGTTCCTGATACTTACCCTGATCGTGCTGGTGGCGGCACTCAATATCGTCTCCGGCCTGATCATGCTGGTGAAGGACAAGGGCAGCGACATCGCCATCCTGCGCACCATGGGCGCGACCCAGGGGGCGATCATGCGCGTCTTTCTCATCACCGGATCGTCGATCGGCGTGGTAGGCACCGTGGCTGGTTTCCTGCTCGGCACCGTGGTGTGCCTCAACATCGATTCGATCCGGCGCTTTTTATCCTGGCTGACCAATACCGATTTGTTCTCCTCCGAGCTGTATTTCTTGTCGAAGCTGCCGGCCGACATGGACGTGAAGGAAACCACCGCGGTCCTGGTGATGGCGCTCGGCCTGTCGCTGTTGGCGACGCTCTATCCGTCGTGGCGGGCGGCGCGCCTCGATCCGGTCGATGCGCTGCGCTACGAGTGATCAGCCCGATGGACGACAAGACCGCGATCAGCGAAGCGACGGCGGCGCCGGCCGGGGAGCAACAGCGTCCATACGTTTTGCTGC
>JASHXZ010000782.1 GCA_030043285.1 Xanthobacteraceae bacterium
TTTCAGGCAGATCATCGAACAGTCTCGCTTGCGACATCCAAGCCTCCATCACTGCCGCAAGGCAGGGAATCACCCGTCGCTTGCTTCGGCAAATAAAAACTTGCGCATGCTACAAAGATTCACAGCCTCTGAGGTGCTCGGCGCCAACGGGTCCGGCCTTCGGCCGGCCCGATGACAAGCTCCGCGCCGAGCCTCGAAGGGCGAGGCCTCCAGATCGGCTTTAGCCGATCTGGACAATAAATATGCCGAAATCGGGCAAGCCCGATTTCGGTGCGCCTCGGCCTACATCCTTCGAGGGCCGCTTCGCGGCCGCCTCAGGATGAGGGTCAAAGCTACTGCGAAGCGGAACTGGGCTGATAATTCGCGTCTTTCACCCCGACAGGATTTGGCTATTCTGCCGCGCAGTTTTGCGGAGGTTCGTCATGCGTTTGCCCATCGGTCCCGGCACCATTGCGGGCGCGCTCGGCATCGCCGCGGCGTGCCTCGTTGCGCCGGCTGCGCGAGCGGCGGATTTTTATGCCGGCAAGACCATCACCTTCATCATCGGCAGCGACGCTGCCGGCGGTTACGACGTTTACGCCCGCGCCATCGCCCGGCACCTGCCGCGTTTCATTCCCGGCCATCCGGCGATCGTGCCGCAGAACATGCCGGGGGCCGGCAGCGCCAAGGCGGCGGCCTACCTGTTCCGGATCGCGCCCAAGGACGGCACCACCATCGGCGCGTTCTTTCCCGGCGTGATCATCGACCCGCTGCTGCAGAAGAAGTCGGCCGGTCAGTACGATCCCACCAAATTCACTTATCTGGCGACCGCCGATAGCGATGCGCGGATCTGCGTCACCGGTCCGAAGTCGAAGATCGCGACGATCAACCAGGCCATGACCGACAAGACCGTGATCGGCGCCACCCAGGGCGGCGGCTCGACCAGCGACTATGCCTACATGGTCAAGAACGCCATCGGGGTGAAGTTCAACGTCGTCAACGGCTACGTCGGCAGCGCCACCATCCTGGTGGCGATCGAGCGCGGCGAGGCCGACGGCATCTGCGGCCTCGACTGGTCGAGCTTCAAGACCGAGCGGCCGCAATGGGTGAAGGACAAGACCGCGCACGTTCTCATTGCGGCAGCCACCAAGCCCAACGCGGAACTGGACGCCTTGCACGTTCCGCACGTGGAAGACCTCGTGAAAAACGATCTCGACAAGCAGGCGGTGTCGCTCGTCATCAGCCAGCAGGCGTTCTCGCGGCCTTATGTGGCGCCGCCCGGCGTGCCGGCGGAGCAGACCAAGATTCTGCGTGACGCCTTCACGGCGGTGCTGCACGATCCGCAATTCCTCGCCGACGCCGAGAAGGCGCGGCTGAGCATCCATCCGAGTTCGGGCGAAGAGGTGCAGCAGGCCGTGACCAAACTTTACTCCGCTTCGGGCGAAGTGGTGCAGCGCGCGCGGCAACTGATCGCCTCGCCGGCCGAGCAGAGGTAATCGCCATGCGCACGGGGGCTGATTATCTGCGCTCGCTCCAGGATGGGCGCCGCGTCTATCTCGACGGCGAACGCGTCGCCGATGTGACCGAACATCCGGCGTTCCGCCAGGCGGCGCGCTCGATCGCCAACCTGTTCGACATCGCCGCCGATCCCGCGTTGCGCGAGCGCATGACCTTCCCGTCGCCGAAAACCGGCGAGCCGGTGTGGCGCGCTTTTCAGATCCCGAAGAGCGCCGCCGACCTGAAAGCGCGGCGGCTGTTCAGCGAGACCTGGGCGGAAGCGACCTTCGGGCTGATGGGCCGCACGCCGGATCACGTCGCGAGCTTCTTCGCCGGCTACGCCGCGGCGCCGGCCGTGCTTGCCGCCGGCGGCAACCAAAAATTCGCCGACAACGCCGTCGCGTTCTACGAATTCATGCGCGACAATCATGTCTACGCCAGCTACGCCATCGTGCCGCCGCAGATCGACCGCTCGAAGCCGGCGCACAAGCAGAGCGATCCGACGCTCTATGCCGGCGTGGTCAAGGAACGCGACGACGGCATCGTCATTGCCGGCGCACAGCAGCTCGCCACCGGCGGCCCGCTCTCCGATTACATTCATCTGAGCTGCATCCATCCGCTGCAGCCCGGCGACGAGAATTACGCCAATTGTCTCGCCGTGCCGGTCGGCGCCGAGGGCGTCAAACTCTATCCGCGCCGGCCGTTCGCACGCGCCGGCAATGCGTTCGATTACCCGCTGTCGAGCCGGTTCGACGAATCCGACGCCTACGTGGTGTTCGACAACGTGTTCGTGCCGTGGGAGCGCGTCTTCATCTACCGCAACATCGAACTGTCGCGCGACCAGTGGTTCAAGACGCCGTCGCATGCCTACGGCAATCATCAGGCGCAGGTGCGTTACGTCACCAAGCTGCGCTTTATGGCCGGGCTGGCGCACCGCATGAACGAGATGACCGGCAACATCGCGGCGCCACCGGTGCAGATCATGATGGGCGAACTGGTCGCGCTCGCCACCGTCTACGACGCCATGCTGCTCGCCCACGAGACTGCGGCGCCGATCCGCGACGGCATCGTGTGGCCGTCGATCGTCATTCTCTACTCGGCGATGGCGCTGCAGTCGGAGCTTAACGGCCGCATGCTGGAAATCATCCGCGAGCTGGCCGGCTCGGCCTTCATCACGCTGCCCTCGTCGTCAGCCGATTTCGACAATCCGGAAATCGCCGCCGACCTCGAACGCTACATGCGCTCGGCCTCGACCGACGCCAAATCGCGCGTCGCCCTGATGCGGCTGATCTGGGATTTTCTCGGCACCGAATTCGGCAGCCGCCATGCCCAATACGAAAAATTCTACGGCGGCGCCTCGTTCCTGGTGAAACAGAACGTCTTTCGCAATTTCGACTTCAAGCGGGCGACGGCGCTGGTGGAGAGGGCGCTCAGTTTGCCGGCGTTGGAATAGCGCCGCAACGGTGCCGGAGCGCACCTGAACAAAGTCCCGATGCCCGGGCAAAACCTCACAATCGAAACATCAATAGCTAGCCGAGCGGTTGAAACGGCGCTGTGACGTACGTCACACACTAAGCCAGGTTGTACCTGCTTGGATTACAAACCGAGCTCATCCAGCTTCAGGGCGACAGGGAGGGTACAATGCCGTTGCAAGCCATAGACGCGAATTCGAATACGACTAGCGCTCTCGATGACATCATCTCGGCGGGATATGTCGCGATTGGTCGATATTATTCCTCTAATTCGAACAAGCGCCTCACCGCGGCCGAAGCTGCGGCGATTTCGGCCGCCGGCCTGAAGATTTTCACCGTGTTCGAAGACGGCGCCAAACCGGCGCTCAATTACAATTCCGGCGTCCACGACGCAAAGATCGCCGTGCAGCAAGCCGCGAGCGTGAAACAGCCCGCGGGCTCGGCCATCTATTTCGCTCTGGACAGCGAGCTGGGCAATCAGGACCTGGCAGGCGTGCGCAATTACTTCAAAGGCATCAGCGATACCGTCGGCGGAACTTATAAACTCGGGATCTACGGCGATGGCGTAGTCTGCCAAGCGCTGCTCAACGACGGCACCTGCGAATACGCATGGTTGAGCGCGTCGCGCGGTTTCCCGGGATCGAGGGCGTTTTATAACAGCAACAACTGGGCGCTCGCTCAAAATCCCGACATCGACCAGAAGTTTCACGGGCTGAGCATCGACATCAACCAAATCAATGGTGACTTCGGCGCATTCCAAGTCACAGCGCAACCGGTCGCGGCCCTCTTGAAGCCCGCGTTCCACACACCGACGACGTACGTCACCTCCGGCACACAGCGTCAGTGCCAGCCTTATTTCAAACGCGGCAGCGCAAGGGCCGCTGCACGCGTTGCGGCCGATGCAGGCCCGTGGACCGTTCCGGACCTCTGCCAGGCTTACGGCTGGCCCACCAACCAGACTGGCGGTGGAGTGATCGCGATTGTCGAACTCGACGGCGGATGGGTGCCGTCGGACATGCACGCCTATTTTGCTTCGATTGGGCAGCCGATGCCGCAGATTCGTGACATTTCGGTCAATGGCGGCAGCAACAATCCCAACCAGCACATTGGCGAAGAACGCGATCCCGACATCGAGGTCGCGATGGATATCCAGATCGCCGCAGCGGCCTATTTCGCGGCGACCGGCAAGCCAGCGGTGATCAACGTCTATTGGGCGCTCGGCAGCGACGGCATCGCCGCGGCTGTGCGTAGAGCCACCGCCGACGGCTGCGACATTTGTTCGATCTCCTGGGGCTCGGATGAGGCCAATTGGGTAGCCTGGGGGCAGCAATCCGGCCAGAATCTTGTCGCCGACATGGAAGCTGCGGCCGAAGCGGCGACTGCGGCCGGCATGGTCGTGTTCGCCGCATCGGGGGACAACGATTCCAGTGACGGCGGTCCAACGCCCGCCAATGTCGATATTCCATCATCTTGTCCGCATGTAATCGGCTGCGGCGGAACGAGCAAAACCAAGACCGCCGAGATCGTGTGGAATAACGATCCCGGCCGAACCGATGGCGAGGGGACGGGCGGTGGATATTCTACGCTCTTCCCGCTACCACCTTGGCAGGTTGGCGCGCCGACGCCGCCCTCGGGCCTTGGCCGCATGGTGCCCGACGTCGCGGCTAACGCCGATCCGTATACCGGCTATTGGATTTACGTCCACGGCAACGAAACTGTTCAGGGCGGAACAAGTGCCGTTGCACCGCTTTACGCCGGTTTGTTTGCCGCCCTCGGCACGAAGCTCGGATTCATTACGCCCACGCTATGGCAGCAGCAAAACCAAGCCTGCTTCAATGACATCGTCGAGGGCGGGAACGGCCTGTATCAGGCGCAAAATGGGCCAGATCCTTGCACGGGATTAGGCTCGCCGATCGGCTGGCGCTTGGCGGGCGTGTTCGGCGCGCAGATTGCCGCCGACGTTGTCAGGCCTGGATCCCGCGGGACG
>JASHXZ010000783.1 GCA_030043285.1 Xanthobacteraceae bacterium
TCCGCCTGCCAGACGCTGGCGATAGAGCGCAACGAAGTCGATCGGGTTGAGCAAGAGAGGCGCGAAGCCGCCGTTGCGGGTTGCCGAGGCGATGATCTCGCGCGCGAACGGGAATAACAGGCGCGGGCACTCGATCATGACGACCGGCTGGAGGCTATCAGCCGGTACGTTCTGAACGCGAAACAGGCCGGCAAATACCAGCTCGAAGTTGAACAGCAGCATGCCCTGCGCTTCGGCCTTGCCCTCGATCCGAAGGATCACCTCGAAATCGGTCTCCGCGACCTGGGCGGCGTCGACGTTGACCTGAATATTTATTGCGGGCTGCGTGCCGCTTGGCGCCAGCGAGCGCGGCGCGTGCGGATTTTCGAACGACAGGTCTTTGACGTACTGGGTGAGTACCCCGATCTGGGGCATCACCATTTGAGGCTGGGGACCGCCTTGAGGCTGGGGACCGCCGTTCGTCGTCGACATACGCGCCTCCGGCCCGCGCCGGCGGGCATTTCATGGGCTTCGCTAACATAGGGGAACCAGCCGAACAATGCCGTGATACACCAGTCGTGCTCGGCATCGCGTGGTCGGGGCCCGAACTGGACCGAATAACGGCTTGGAACAGCGATGATTGGAGCTGCAGCAGCAATTCGGACCCTGCTCGCGTGCTCTTACGTTCCCAGTAAGCATGCAGCGCCGTGGCGTGTTGGCCAAAAGTCCACAATCGTCTAGACTTCGGTCCGGCCGCGAATTCCGTTCGGCGGCCCTCTGGAGGGTCCCCCGGGCGTGCCTACATGAGAGGGGAACCCGGCTTCTGTGGGCGGCTTTCCTATCTGGCCGCGTCGGAAAACGCACAGCACGACGCGTAACGCCGAAAGAATACGAGACGTGTTCGAAGACAACATCTACACCATCATCTTTTTGGCGCTCGCAGTTTTCATTTTCCTGCGGCTTCGCAGCGTTTTGGGTCGGCGTACCGGCCGCGAGCGCCCGCCCTACGATCCGTACTCGGCGCGTGACGCCGTGCGCAGTCCGGCGGGCGACAAGGTGGTGACCTTGCCGTCGCGTCCGGTCGAGGCCGCGCCACGGACGATTGAGCCGGCGCAACCGGCCGCCGAACGCTGGAAAGGCGTCGCCGAGACCGGGTCGCCGGCCGCATCCGGCCTGGATGCGATCGCGGCGGCCGACTCGAGCTTCGATGTCCAGCACTTCCTCACCGGCGCCCGCGCCGCTTACGAGATGGTCGTCACCGCATTCGCCGCCGGCGATCGCCGCCAGCTGCGCGGCCTGCTGTCGCGCGAGGTCTATGACGGCTTCGACGCGGCGATCGGCGAACGCGAATCGCGCGGCGAAACAGTCGATAGCAAATTCATTTCGATCGATTCCGCGGCGATCAGCGGCGCGGAACTGCGCAGTCGCACCGCGCAGATCACCATCCGCTTCGTCTCCAAGTTGGTTTCGGCGACCCGCGACCGCTCCGGCGCCGTCATCGACGGCAATGCCGAAAAGGTCACCGACGTGACCGATTTGTGGACGTTCGCGCGCGATGTGTCGTCGCGCGATCCCAACTGGAAAGTCGTCGCCACCGAAACCGGTCAGTGAGCCGTGCCGGCACGCTGCATGCCATGACTCGCCGGCGTCAGCTGAGTGACGAAGAAGAGGCCTTGTGGCGCGGCTTCGCCCGTTCCATCGAGCCACTGCGCCGCTTACGGGTTCCTGCGGCAGAACGAACGCTTGGCGCCGCCGCGTCAGAGGAGCGGAAACCGCGGCCGGCGGCCGCTGCGCGGGGCACGCCTCCTCGCGCGAAGGTGCCAGACGAGGCATTACGCCCCAAAACGCCGCCGCTCGCACCCTTGGACCGACGACTCAAGCAGCGTGTGGCGCGCGGCCGCGAAGCCATCGACGTCCGCATTGATCTGCATGGCTATACGCAGGCACGGGCGCACAGCGCGCTGTTGGCCTTCCTGCAGCGCGCCCAAAGCGACGGCGCCCGCTTGGCGCTGGTGGTGACCGGAAAGGGTGTGGCGCGTGGCGAACGGCACGACGCGGAGCGCGGCGTGCTCAAACGCCAGGTGCCGATCTGGCTGGCGCTGCCGGAGTTCCGGCCCTTTGTCCTCGGATTCGAGGTGGCACATGTCGGCCACGGCGGCGAGGGCGCGCTTTACGTACGCCTGCGCCGCGCGCGCTAAAATCAATCGTTAACCAGTCATCGCTCGGACGCGCGATCTTCAAGCATTTGCCCTTTTCGGCTGCGAAAGAGTTTCGGTCAGGCCAAAGTTCAGAGTATGCGTACATGTCAGAGAGTGCGTCCGATCAAGCGAAGCCGAAATCGCCGCGCAGCGATACCGACCGAGATATTTTTGCGCAGATCGAGCGCTGGATGGCGCTGATCCGTGAAATCTGCCTGGAGCAGGCGAAAGCCTAATCGATCTTCAGCCCCGCGGACTTGATGATCGCGGTCCACTTCGCGGTGTCTTCCTTGAGGAATTTTCCGAGCGCGTCGGGCGAGCTCGGGTCCGGCACATAGGCCGTGGCGCTGAGTTTCTTGACGACGTCCGGTTCGGCGAGCGCCTTGGCGATCGCGGCATTGAGCTTTTGCACGATCGGCGCCGGCGTTTTCGCCGGCACAAACACGCCTTGCCAGGATTCGACTTCGTAACCCGGCACGCCGGCTTCGGCGATGGTCGGCACATTCGACGCCGCCGGCGACCGCTTGCTGCCGCTCGAGCCAAGCACGCGGACTTGTCCCGACCGCGAATAGGTCAAGAGTTCGCCACTGCCGAAATAGCAATCGATGCGGCCCGGAATGAGATCGATGAAGGCCGGCGCGGCGCCGCGATACGGCGCGTGGGTCATCTGGATCTGCGCCTTCTGCATGAACAACAGTTCGGCGAGATGCGGTCCGCTGCCGGTCCCCGGCGATCCCATGATGAGCTTGCCGGGATGCGCTTTGGCATTGGCCACGAACTCGGCGACCGTTTTGGACGGCGAGGAGTTCGGCACGAACATGAAAAACGGAAATTTGGACACCATCGATACCGGCGCCAGATCCGTCATTGGACTGTAGCTGAGCGCGCGATAGAGCGCCGCATTCGCCGACAGCGACGAGGTGCCGTACAGGATCGTGTAGCCATCCGGGTCGGAGTGCGCGACGAACTCATTGCCGATATTGGTGCCGGCCCCGCCCTTGTTGTCGACGACGACCTGCTGGCCCAGAATTTTCGACAGCCGATCGGCGAGGATGCGCGCATTGGTGTCGGTCGGACCGCCGGCGGCAATCGGCACGATCATGTGCACCGGCCGATCCGGCCAGCTACCGGCCGGCGTTTGCGTGAGTGCGGTGCGCGTAAGGATGCCCGGCGCGATAGCTGAAGCGGCGGACAAAGCGATCAAGCGGCGACGCGACAGCATGGCGACACCCCGGCTGCACCTATCAAAAGCTTAGCGGCAAAGGCCGGACTTGGCCACGCGCCGGGGTGCGTCACGCTGACCGGCAAAACGGCGTGCATCAAGCGGTCGGCTGCAACCAGACCTACAAGATGAAACGGCTCAAGTCGGCGTTCTTGGCGAGATCGCCGATGTGCTTGTGCACGTAAGCGGCGTCGATCTTGACCGTTTCGCCGTTGCGGTCGGGCGCCGCGAACGAGATATCGTCGAGCACGCGCTCCATCACGGTCTGCAGCCGCCGCGCGCCGATGTTCTCCACACTCCCATTCACCGCCACCGCCACGTCCGCCACCGCGTCGATGGCATCCTCGGAAAATTCCAAAGTCACGCCTTCGGTCGCCATCAGCGCTATGTATTGCTTGATCAGCGAGGCTTCCGGCTCGGTCAGAATGCGCCGGAAATCGTCGCGCGTCAGCGCCTTGAGCTCGACCCGGATCGGCAGCCGGCCTTGCAGCTCGGGCAGCAGATCGGACGGCTTGGAAATGTGAAACGCTCCCGATGCGATGAACAAAATATGGTCGGTCTTCACCGAGCCGTGCTTGGTGGCGACGGTGGTGCCCTCGATCAGCGGCAGCAGGTCGCGCTGCACGCCTTCGCGCGACACATCGGCGCCGATGCGGCCGTCGCGCGCGCAGATCTTGTCGATCTCATCGAGGAACACGATGCCGTTGCTCTCGACCGCCTTGATGGCTTCCTGGGTCAGCTGATCGGCGTCGAGCAGCTTGTCGGATTCCTCGTTGATCAGAATGTCGTAGGAATCGTGCACGGTGACGCGGCGGGTCTTGGTGCGGCCGCCGCCGAGCTTGCCGAAAATGTCGCCGATCGAGATGGCGCCCATCTGCGCGCCCGGCATGCCGGGAATGTCGAACAGCGGCATGCCGCCGCCGCCGGATTGCACCTCGATTTCGATTTCCTTGTCGTTGAGTTCGCCGGCGCGCAGCTTTTTACGAAAGGTCTCCTTGGTCGAGGCGCTGGCGCTGGCGCCAACCAGAGCATCGAGCACGCGATCTTCGGCGGCCTGCTGGGCGCGCGCCTGGACGTCCTTGCGCTTGCGCTCGCGGGTCTGGGCAATGGCGATTTCGACGAGATCGCGCACGATCTGCTCGACGTCGCGGCCCACATAGCCGACCTCGGTGAATTTCGTTGCCTCGATCTTGAGAAACGG
>JASHXZ010000784.1 GCA_030043285.1 Xanthobacteraceae bacterium
ATGCGCGGGCTTGACCCGCGCATCCATGCCGGCTTGCCGCGGTCGAGAACTTTGCGGCAGGATACAAGTGGCTTTGCTGCATGGATTGCCGGGTCAAGCCCGGCAATGACGAGCGGAGAAGATGATGGTCGATCGCGGTCCGGCACAGAAGGCGGAAAACGGTGCGGCGGCGCGGTTGCGGCAGCGCTTTCCGACCATCGACGATTTGCGCACCCGCGCGCGGCGGCGGGTGCCGCGCTTCGGCTTCGACTTCGTCGACGGCGGCGCCAACGACGAATATTGCATCGACCGCAATATTGCGGCGTTCCAGGCGATCGAATTGCTGCCGCACTACTGCATCGACGGCAAGGTGACGACCGACACCGAATTGTTCGGCCGCAACTACGCGGCGCCGATCGGCGTCGCGCCGATGGGTTCGGCCGGCCTGATGTGGCCAGGGGCCGAGAAGCTGTTCGCGGCCGAAGCGCAGCGCCGGCGCATCCCTTATGTGCTGGCGACGCCCGGCAATGCCTCGATCGAGGAGATTGCCGCGATCGCGCCGGATGTGTTCTGGTTTCAGCTCTACCGCTTTCCCGACAACGACCACGCCATCACGTTCGACCTGGTGCGCCGGGCCGACGAGGCCGGCGCGCACGTTCTAGTGCCCACGGTGGATAGCGCCGGCAAATCGAAGCGGCCGCGGGACATCCGCAACGGCTGCCGGGTGCCGTTCCCGATCAACCCGTGGACGACTTATCAGGTGCTGACCTCGCCGGCCTGGACGATGCAGCTGCTGCGCAACGGCATGCCGATCACCGCGAACCTCGTGCCGTACGCCGCGAAGGCGAGCCAGAACGCGACCGCCGAAGTGATGCAGGTGCGCTCCGGCGGCAGCCACACCTGGGAGGAGCTCAAACGCCTGCGCGATCGGTGGAAGCGGCCGTTCGTGGTCAAGGGTATTTTGCACCCGGACGACGCCGAGCGTGCGGTGGCGCTGGGCGCCGACGGCATCTGGGTGTCGAACCACGGCGGCCGGCATTTCGACGGCGCGCCGGCCTCGATCGACGTGCTGCCGGCGATCGTGTCGGCGGTCGGCTCGCGCGCGACCGTGGTGATCGATTCAGGAATCCGCGGCGGCCTCGACGTGGTGCGCGCGCTCGCGCTCGGCGCCAAATTCTGCTTCACCGGGCGCTGCTTCGCCTACGCGCTCGGCGCGCTCGGCGAAGCCGGCGCGCCACACATCGCCGACTTGTTCTTCGACGAGATCAAAACCGAGCTCCTGCATGTCGGCGCCTGCTCGGTCGCCGAGGCGGCGAGCATCAAGGTGCGCCACCCGAATGCCTGGCGCATGGACAATTATTGAGACGTTCCCCTCCCCCCATTCGCGCAGCGAATGGTGGGGAGGGGTTAGGGGCGGGGGGAGCGGCCTCACGGCTAGATGCGGAGCGGCAGTAAAAACTGTCGCTCGCCGCTCGCCCGCTGGCGGATCTAACAAACGTCGAGCAATCAGAAGAGTTGTCCGTGACGCTTTACTGGCGTGGAGTCCAAGAGCCCCCCACCCCCGACCCCTCCCCGCCATTCGCTGCGCGAATGGGGGGAGGGGAGATTGGCGCCTCACCCCGCCTCCTTCCCCACGTCGTATTCGTAGAGCCAGCCGACCTGGAACGCGGTGTTGTCGTGTTTTTTGCCGTTGCCGCCGAAGCGCTCGCGGAGCGCGAATTTCATGTCGCGCTTCAAGCGTTTCCAGGGTGAGGCGAGGTGGTTTTCGCGGGCGCGCTCGCGTGAGCCCATCACCGCGGCGCGGGCGCGCGGCGCACGGACTTGCTCATAGGCGAGGAGCGCCGCCGAAAGATCGTCGGCGTGGCGCGCCACCATGGCGGCGAGCACGCAAGCGTCTTCGAGCGCCATCGCGGCGCCCTGGCCGAGATAGGGCAGCATGGCGTGCGCGGAATCGCCAAGCAGCGTCGCGCGGCCGCGGCTCCAGCGCGTGAGCGGATCGCGGTCATACAGCGCCCATTTGTACCAGCGCGTGCTGCACGGATAGAGCCGGGTCAGCGCCGGATTCCAGCCCGCATAGGTCGCCATCACTTCGGAGACATCGCATTCATGGGTCCACGATTCTTCGGTCCAGGCGGTGCTGTCGAAATGGGCGACGACGTTGAGGAGCTCGCCGCGGCGCACCGGGTAGTGCACGACGTGGCCGTGCGGCCCCATCCACAGCGCGCCGTCGCGCACGTCGATGTCGCGCGGCGTCGCCGCGGTCTCCGCCATGCCGCGCCAGCAGATGCAGCCGGTGAAGCGCGGTGCGTCGGCGCCGAACAAAGACGTACGCACCGCCGAATGGATGCCGTCGGCGCCGACCACGATGTCGGCTTCGATGGTGCTGCCGTCGGCGAACCGCGCCACCGCGCAGCGCCCGTTTGGCTCGATCGCGACGGCGCGGAGCCCGAGCCGTATCTCGGTGGTGCGCAGCGCGCCGGCCAAAACCTCGAGCAGGTCGGCGCGGTGCACCGATAAATTCGGCGCGCCGAATTTTTGTTTGAAATCGCCGCGGCGCATGCGCGAGATGTAGCGGCCGCTCTTCCAGGAGCGGATGTTCAAAAACTCCGAGCCCGACGCGATGGCGTTGACCGCAGCCTCGACGCCGAGCGCGCGGAGCGCCTTCACGGCGTTGGGCGTCAGGTTGAGCCCGGCGCCGATCTCGCTGAGCGCGCCCGATTGCTCGGCGACGATCACGTGCGCGCCGCGCCGCTCCAGCGCCAGCGCCGCGGCAAGCCCGCCGATGCCGCCGCCGACGATAACGATGTGCGGCGCCCGTGCCATGCGTGTTCCTCTCCTCGCGACCGATCGCTCGAGCCTAGCGCGTTGCGGCGCCGAACGTAACGTTAGCCCAAGCGCCGCTGCGGCGCGCCCGCCCTTGCCTTGACCTCGCCGCGGGGCGCGGCTTCAATCCGCGCAGGGTTGGGGGCGAGGAGCATATCCATGACCTTCCGCATCGCCATCGTGCAGCCGATTTCGCATCCGGCCGGCGAGGCCGAGCGCAACGTTGCCGACGCGCAGCGCGCCATCGAGCACGCCGCCCACGAGGGCGCCGATTTCGTCTGCTTTCCCGAAACCTATCCGGGACCCTGGCGCATGCCGGCGACATTCGATCCGGTTCCCGCCATGGCGGAGGCGGCGGCGACGCACGGCGTGCACGTCGTGTTCGGCACCATCGAGCCGCTCGACCGCAAGGCCGCGACCGCGCACAACCTTATCGTCATGGCCTATCCGGACGGCCGCGCCCCGGCGCGCTACCGGCGCACCCATCCGAACGGGCCGTGGATCTATACCGGTGGCAAGGATTGGGAGTTCCAGTACGTCGCCGCCAACGATTTTCCGGTGTTCGACACCGCCCACGGCAAAGTCGGGCTCGCGATGTGCAGCGAGGTGTACGTGCCGGAAGTCGCCCGTGCGCTGGCGTTGCGCGGCGCCGAACTGATCTTCATGCCGGCGGGCACCGACAAGCGCCGGCTGTGGGCGACGTGGCGGACGTTGATCTGGGCGCGCGCCATCGAAAATTTGGCCGTGGTCGTCACCACGCAGAACCTCTTCAACCATGGTGAGCGCGGTCTCGCCATGGTGGCGGCGCCGGAGGAGATTGTGTTCGAAAGCACGGCGCCGTGCTTGAGCGTGGTCGACGTCGATCTCGATCGGTTGCGCGCCATGCGGGCCGGCCGCGACCAGGTCGGCTCGTCGCAAAACTACGCCGCCAAGCAGGGCGTGCTCGGCCCGCAATGGCAGCGGCCGGAACTGTACGATTCGTTCTATCCGCGCCCGTTACGCGAAGCGGCCGAGTGAGGCGTGGCCCCTCGTCCCGATCTCGGCGCTCAGCCGTATCTCGGCTACACCGCGAGCCGCATGGACCGCGCCGCGGCGCTGCGCGCCGACGTGGCGGCGATCAGCAAGCTTTTCGCCGACCGCCGCGCCGGCTTTTATCTGATCGGCGGCGAACGCGTGGTGATGAAAAAAACGGGCGAGGCGCTCGATCCGCTGTTCTCGGCCGGCGAGGCGCAGGATTTCCCCTGGGTGACCGAGACCGTATTCCTCGGTTTGATGGACGGCGCGCCGCGCTTTGGTATCGGCCTCGATCCGGCGCCGCTCGAGCCCTTGAAGGAGCGCGACGACCTCAAACTCAGCGACCTGCGCACCATTGCAACCCATAACCTGGTCGCGAGCGAACATCTGCCGCCGCTCGCCGAAGCCAAGGCGGTGCTCGGCTGGCACGCGCGCCATCACTTCTGCCCGAATTGCGGATCGCCGACGCTGGCCGTGCAAGCCGGCTGGCGGCGCGACTGTCCGGTCTGCAAGGTCGAGCATTTTCCGCGCACCGATCCGGTCGCGATCATGCTGCCGATCGACGGCGAGCGCTGCGTGCTCGGCCGCTCGCCGCGCTTCGCGCCGACCATGTTTTCGTGTCTCGCCGGTTTTGCCGAGCCGGGCGAGACCATCGAGGAGGCGGTGCGCCGCGAAGTGCTGGAGGAAGTCGGCATCGCCTGCGGGCGCGTCACCTATTTCACCTCGCAGCCGTGGCCATTTCCGATGTCGCTGATGATCGGCTGCTACGCGCAGGCGCTGAACGAGAAACTCGTCGTCGACCACGGCGAGCTCGAAGATGCGCGCTGGTTCGAACGTGAAGAGTTGGCGCTGATGCTGTTGCGCAAACACCCTGACGGCCTCACCGCGACCTTGCCGCACGCCATCGCCCATCACATCATTCGCCGCTACATCGAGGAAGGCGCCGATGTCCTCCGCTGAGACGGTCGCCGGCCCGCGCATATTGTGCGCCGGCATCATCGTGCTCGACGAGGTGTTCCGGGTCCAAGAATTCCCCAAGCCCGACGGCAAGGTGCAGGCCGACGGCTATTTCGTCGTCAATGGCGGCTGCGCCGCCAATGCCGCAGTCGCGATTGCGCGGCTCGGCAGCCGCGTCGCGCTCGCCGGACCGATGGGCGGTCCGCCCGGCCAGGACGACAACGGCGACCGGGTGCTCGCGGCGCTGACCCGCGAACGCATCGATTGCACCGCATGCCCGCGCGTGCCCGGCCTAGCCACGGCTTTGTCGGCAATCTTCATCGATGCGCGCGGCGACCGCACCATCGTCACCTATCGGGACGAGCGCGTTGCCACGGTGATGCCGGCCGATCCGGACGCGCTGGTCGCGAACTTCGACATCGTGCTCGCCGACAACCGCTACCCGGCTTTCGTCGCGCCGATCTGTGCCGCGGCGCGGCGCCGCGGCGTGCCGCTGGTGGTCGACGGCGATCGTCCGACCGTCGAGGACGATCCGATGTTCGCGATGGCGACGCATCTGATTTTTTCGTCCGAATGCCTGCGCGAGACTACCGGCGTCGCCGACCTCGCCGAGGGTTTGCTGCGCATCGCCCGGCGCACCGATGCGTTTCTCGCCGTCAGCAACGGCCCCGACGACATCGTATTCCTGCAGGGCGGTAAGCCGCAGCGGCTGTCGGTATTCAAGATCCGCGCCGTCGATACGCTCGCCGCCGGCGATGCTTTTCACGGCGGCTTCGTGGTGGCGCTCGCCGAGGGCAAAAGCGAGGTCGCGGCGATGCGCTTCGGCTCGGCCGTTGCCGCCATCAAATGCAGCCGGTTCGGTGGTGGCGCCGGCATGCCGACGCGGGCCGAGGTCGAGGCCTTCCTGGCCGAAGCGACCGCCGCGGCGCCACTGAAATAACGCCCGCCGGCGACCTCAGCCGGTCGTCCTTCCGGGCGGCCATATTGCGGCGGACCGGGCGCTTGATTTGGAATTTTTTTCCTCTAAACTGGCGTCATGCCGGGAAGTATTGGAAGATTATTTCTATGGACGCCATC
>JASHXZ010000785.1 GCA_030043285.1 Xanthobacteraceae bacterium
TGTGCAGGCACAGCGCGGTGGGGGAGGCGGCAACAACAACGGCGTGCCGCCCGGCGAGCGGCGTTTCGTTGCCGACGAAGTGCTGACCGAATTCAGCGCTAGCGCCTCGCCGCAAGCGATCGCCCAAGTGGCGCGGCGGTTCAATCTGATCCAAGTGGATTCGCAGCGCTTTGACCTGATCGGCAGCACGTTCTACCGCTGGCGCATCGGTGGCCGCCGTTCGGTGCCGGCAGTCGTGAACGCGCTCGGCAATCAAGGCCTCGTCGCCGCGGTACAGCCGAACTATCTCTTTGCTCTGCAGGAGCAGACGGCGCCGGCTGCTGCTGTCGCACACGGCGATCCAGCCCAATACGTCTTGAGCAAGCTCGAAGTCGAACAGGCGCACCAGATCGCAACGGGCAAGAGCGTCTCACTCGCAATTATCGATTCGACGATCGACGGCAGTCACCCCGATCTCGCCGGCTCTATCGTCAAAAAATTCGATGCGCTCGGCGGCGACAGCGCTCCGCAGTTGCACGGCAGCGAGATGGCTGGCGCCATCGCAGCGCACGGCAAGCTGTTGGGTATCGCGCCTGGCGTGGAGCTTCTGGCGGCGCGCGCCTTTGATAATACTGCGGGCAGGGCGCGAGGCACCTCGTTCGACATCTTCAAGAGCCTGCAATGGGCTGCCGACAATGACGCCCGCGTCGTCAACATGAGCTTTGCCGGCCCGGCAGACCCGGCGCTGCACCGCATGCTGACCGCGGCGTACGCAAAAGGCATCGTGCTGATCGCCGCAGCCGGCAACGACGGTCCCTACGCAGCGCCGGCCTACCCGGCAGCGGATCCCGACGTCATCGCCGTGACCGCGACCGATGCCGATGACAAGCCGTTCAAGATGGCCAATCGCGGCAAGTACGTCGCGGTTGCGGCTCCGGGCGTCGAGATTGTCGCGCTGGCGCCGGATGCGTCCTATGAGATCACCACCGGAACGTCGGTCGCTGCCGCCCATGTCAGTGGCATCGCGGCTTTGTTGCTGCAGCGCGACCCGTCACTCAAGCCGGCCGACGTTCGCGCCATCCTGACCGCGACCGCCAAGCCGCTGCGCATGTCCGGCCACGATCCGGAGTTCGGCGCCGGCGTCGCGGACGCGTTTCGCGCCGTCACGGCCCCGCAAATCAGGGCCGCCGAAGGCGAGGCGCACGATCAGGCAGCGCGCTGAGCCCAGCCATTCCGGCAGGTGGCGCATTCGGTGTCGCTACCCTGCCTTATTTGCTAGGCAAGCCTGCGCCCGGGGGCTTTGTTGGGGTTGGGAATTGGCGGGCGGCGGCATCTCTATGAAGTTTTCCTCACCAGCGAGCGGACGCCTTGCGTTCGCGCGTGTCGGAGCGGTGCGCGCGGTGCTGCTCCTGCTGCTCCTGGCCGTGGCGGCGGCCCTATCGGGCTGCGGCAGCGACGGCGTCGCTGGGCTTTTGGTCGATCCGGCACGCTATTCGGCCTATCACTGCAAAGAGTTGGTTGCCGAATCGAAGAACTTGGCGAATCGCGAAAAACAGTTGCGCGATCTCATGGACAAGGCGAGCGAAGGCGGTGGCGGCTCGGTGATCGGCAACCTCGCCTACCGCAGCGATTACGAGACCGTCCTGGAACAGCAGAAAATGCTCAAGCGCACCGCCGCCCAGCAGAAATGCGAGCTGGTCCCCACCTATAGCAGCGACGGCACCATTCGTTAGTGCGCTGCCGCTAAACGGGGAAACGGCGCAGCCGCAGCGCGTTGAGTACGACGCTGACCGACGACAGCGCCATGGCGGCGGCGCCGATTGCGGGCGTGAGCAGAAGTCCGAACAATGGATAGAGCGCGCCGGCGGCAATCGGCACGCCGGCGGCGTTGTAGAGGAACGCGAAAAACAGGTTCTGCCGGATGTTGCGCATGGTCGCGGCGGACAGTTTTTGTGCGCGTACGATGCCCGCGAGATCGCCTTTGACGAGCGTCATGTTTGCGCTCGCGATGGCCGCGTCGGTGCCGCTGCCCATCGCGATACCGACGTCGGCTGCGGCGAGAGCCGGCGCGTCGTTGACGCCGTCGCCAGCCATCGCGACCACGCGCCCAAACCGGCGCAGCGCCTCGACCGCAGCGCTCTTGTGCTCTGGCAGCACTTCGGCCTTGACATCGGTAATGCCGAGCTTTTCCGCCACGGAGCGCGCGGTGGCACGGCTGTCGCCGGTCAGCATGACGATGTCGATGTTGTGCGCCCGCAGTTCGGTAAGGGCGCGCGGCGTGGTCGGCTTGATCGGGTCGGCAATGCCGATCAGGCCAGCGGGCCGATCGTCGACCGCAACAAACACCGCCGTGGCGCCGTCGCCGCGCAGCCGTTCGGCCGCTTCGCCGAGCGCATCGGCGGAGATGCCAAGGCTGGCAATGAATGTGTCGGTGCCAGCGGCTACGCGCCGACCGTCGACGCGGCCGCGCACGCCTTGGCCGGCGACAGCGTCAAAATCGGCAACCGGCAGCGCCGCGATGCCACGCTCCGCCGCGGCCGCGGTAATCGCTGCGGCGAGCGGATGCTCGCTGGCGCGTTCGATGCTGGCGGCGAAGCCGAGCAACGTCGCTTCATCGAATCCGGCCGCCGACATGATCGCGACCACCTTCGGCTTGCCCTCGGTGAGTGTGCCGGTCTTGTCCACGACCAGCGTGTCGACCCGCTCCATGCGCTGCAAAACTTCGGCGTTCTTGATCAAAATGCCGAGCGA
>JASHXZ010000158.1 GCA_030043285.1 Xanthobacteraceae bacterium
TCGGGCTGTTGATCGCGGGAAGTTTTTTGGAGCCGCCAGCGGCGATTCTCATTCTCACGCCGCTGTTGCTGCCGATCGTGCGCGCCGTCGGGGTCGATCCTATTCATTTCGGCATCATCGTAGCCGTCAATCTCAGCCTAGGCATGTACACGCCGCCGTTCGGCCTCAACCTGTTTTCATCGCAGGCGATCTTCAACGCGCCGCTAAGCCGCATCTACCTCGGCGTACTGCCGTTCCTGTTGCTCAATTTCGCGGCGCTGCTGATCATCACGTATATTCCCGAGATCTCGATGGTGCTGCTCGGCCACCAATGACCTAACCAGGAGCGGCACCCAGCGTTCGTCCCGGCGCGGCAATAGGCGGAACAGCGGCTTCTCCTCTGACAAGCCCGGAAATCCGCAGCGATTCGTTCAGAAAATGGTGGGCGGTACAGGATTTGAACCTGTGACCCCTTCCATGTCAAGGAAGTGCTCTCCCACTGAGCTAACCGCCCTACGGACCTGCATGTAGCGTCGCGCGCCCCTTCGGGTCAAGGGACACGGAAGCCGCTCAATACGTCGCGCGGCCGCCCGAAATATCGAACACGGCGCCGGTCGAGAACGAGCACTCCTCCGACGACAGCCAGGCGATCAGCGCCGCCAACTCTTCGACCTCAACCAGGCGGTTCATCGGGATTTTGCTGCGCATATAGTCGATATGTGCCTCACTCATCTGCAGGAACATCCCGGTATTGGCTGCGGCCGGCGCGATGCAGTTCACCAGGACTCCGGTGGTGGCCAATTCCTTGCCCAGCGACTTCGTCAAAGCAATCAAGCCGGCTTTGGAGGCCGAATAATGCGAGGCGTTCGGGTTGCCTTCCTTGCCGGCGATCGAAGCGATGTTGACGATGCGGCCGTAGCCGGCAGCCATCATGTGGGGCACCACGGCGCGGCAGACGAGATACGGGCCGATCAGATTGACCTCGACGACACGCCGCCAAACCTTCGGCTCGAGCTGCCACAGCGGCCCGTTGCCGCCAGCGATGCCGGCATTGTTGATCAGAATGTCGATCCGAGTAGAACTGCCGATCAGCGCATCGACGGCCTTGGCAATGCTTGCTTCATCGGTGACGTCCACCACGGTGGTGCCAACGTGGCCGATCGACTTTAACGACGTAACCGCCTGGTCTAGCGCCACGGCTTCGATGTCCCACAGCATCACCGACGCGCCGGACGCCAACAGCCGCTGCGCCGCCGCGTAGCCAATGCCCCGCGCGCCACCTGTCACGATGGCGGTGCGGCCTTTGAGGTCGATCTGGTTCATGTGAGCCGACCGCAACAACGAACGCGCTTCCTAGAACTTAACGCGGTCAGCGCCCTTGAGCCCGAGCATCTGCCGCGCCTCGTTCGGCGTGGCGACTTCGTAGCCGAGCTCTTCGACGATGCGCCGAATTTTCGCCACCTGCTCGGCATTGCTCGCGGCGAGCTTGCCCGGCCCGATATAGAGACTGTCTTCCAGGCCGACGCGCACGTTGCCGCCCATCATCGCCGCGTTGGTGCAGAAATTCATCTGATGCCGGCCGCCGGCCAGCACCGACCACAGATAATCCTTGCCGAACAGCCGGTCGGCGGTGCGTTTCATGAACAACAGGCAGTCGATATCGGGACCGATGCCGCCCAGAATACCGAAGATCAGCTGCAGGAAGACCGGCGGCTTGAACAAGCCGCGATCGATGCAGTGCGCGAGATTATACAGGTGGCCGGTGTCGTAGCACTCGTGCTCGAACTTGACGCCGTGGCCTTCGCCAAGCGTCTTGTAGACCTTCTCGATGTCGCGAAATGTATTCGGGAAGATGTAAGCATCGGAATTGAGCAGGTAGCTTTCTTCCCAGTCGTATTTCCAGTTCTTGTAGCGCCGCGCCATCGGATAGAGCGCAAAATTCATCGAACCCATGTTGAGCGAGCACATTTCCGGCGACAGCAGATTGGCGGCGGAGATGCGCTGGTCGACCGTCATCGTCACCGCGCCGCCGGTGGTGATGTTCACCACGGCGTCGCAGGCCTGTTTGATGCGCGGCAGAAACTGCATGAAGACATTCGGATCTGGCGACGGCCGGCCGTCCTTCGGGTCGCGGGCATGCAGGTGGAGAATGGCGGCGCCGGCCTTGGCGGCGTCGATCGCCTGGGTGGCGATCTGGTCGGGCGTGATCGGCAATGCGTCCGACATGGTTGGCGTGTGAATCGAGCCGGTAACCGCACAACTGATGATGATCTTGTTCGCCATGGGTCGCTCTCCCTCTCGCCCGCCCTTTCGGTTCACGGCCGGCAGCCACCTTGATGCCCGGCCGGTGCCACCACCGTCAACTGGGTCGGAGCTGGGCCGCGCGGGGCAGCACCGAACCGGCTCATCGTCCGCGTCTAAGGAAGCGTGGGGCCAGGCTGTCGATCTGACAATAAGAGAAGCCCATGATCGACATCGATGCGTGAAATCGCCGGCGATCGATCTTGCGTACGTTCAGGCAAGGCGGAAACGGCAGGCCCTGGAAGTACGCGCACAATCCCGTATCGGTCACGCGAACTGTTCCGGCCGGCAATGTGCCGGCTTTCATTTCGCCTCGCCCCCCGACCCTGATTTTCCCGACAACCGAGCCGTCGGAAAGAATGCGCCCCTCCGCGACGGTGCCGTCGGAGCAGTCCAATGCGAACGGCTTGCCGAGCATGAAAGCCCAGGCTTCTTTGGGTCCAAGTTCTTGCGCAACAGCTGATGTGGCTGCTAGAGCGACCGCGCCGAGCACGGCGAAACGCATGAGCATGGGCGTCTCCTATGGGCCCCGGCTTCGATTATGTGGCAGCACGGCCGTGGACCAAAGCGAAAAGCAGCTTACAATCGAGCATGAAGTTTTGGAATTCCGGTAACGGCAGATGCGCGATTTGCTTTTTGACAAGAATATCGAGTACGCAGCCGTCCCTCGCCGCTGATCGCGCGATTTGTGTTAGCTGAAAAGCTCGGACCATAGCCACTGCGATGACGATCATCATCACCGACCAGGACGTGCAACGACTGCTGCCGATGCGCGAGTGCATCGATGCCATGCGAACCGCGTTCCGCGACTTTGCCAATGGCAGCGCCGTGAACCGCCCGCGCATGCGTTACCTGGCCAAGCACCCGGATCCCGATCGCCGCTATCTCGCCAATGTCCACGTCGGCGCCGTGCCGTCGGCCGGAATCGCCTGCGTGCGCGCCGGTTCGCAGATCATGCGGCCGCCGAGTGCGACGCGGGAGCGACGCACCTACGAGAATCCGCAGGCGTTCAATTGGGGTTTTGTCGTCCTGTTCAGCATCGAAACCGCCGAGCCGCTGGCGCTACTGCACGAGTTTCATCTATCTGGCATGCGGGTCGGCGCCACGACGGCGGTTGCGATCGACGAGATCGCGCGGCCCGACACGCAGACGCTCGGGCTGTTCGGGACCGGCAAGCAGGCGCGTTCGGCGCTCGAGGCGATCGCGGTGGTGCGGCCAATACGCCGCGTCAATGTGTACAGCCCGAACGCCGAGCACCGCACCGTATTCGCCCGGGACATGTCGCGCGACGGGCTTGCGGTCACGGCGGTCGGCGAGCCGCAGGGCGCCGTGGCGGGCGCCGACATCGTCTGTTGCGCCACCACGGCGATGAAGCCGGTGTTCGACGGTCATTGGCTCGAAGATGGTCAGCTCGTGGTTTCGATCGCCAATTCGGACGTCACCAACAAGCGTTCCGAGGTCGACCGCACGACGTACGAGCGCGCCACCAGCGTCATTATCAACGACTGGGAAAGCGTCATCGACAACGATCAAACCGAACTCACCGAGCCGATCGAAGCCGGAATCATCAGCCGCGACAGCGTGCATGAACTCGGGCAGTTGCTCAACGGCAAGGTCGGCATTAAGCAACCGCCGCGCGGTGAAGCGCAAAAAGGCATCATCTACTACAAGAACAATTCGGGCTTGGCGATCCAGTTTGCCGCCGCCGGGGGTGTCCTTTATCGCAAGGCGATGGTGGAGGGTTCCAACAAGGTCATTCCGACCGAATGGCTGGGCAGCGATTTGTCGGCCTATTATAAAGCCGGCTTTCGGCCGTCACCCTAAAGGCTGCGTTATGAACCACCCGTTGCGTTGCACTGCTTTCATTGTTGCCATACTCGTCGGCCTTGCCGGCTCTGCTTGCGGCGACAGCCTCGCGGATTTTTATCGCGGCAAGCACATCACGCTTGTCATCGGCTATGGTCCCGGCGGCGGCTACGACCTTTATGCGCGTATGCTCGGCCGCTTCATTGGCGCGCACATTCCCGGCAATCCGATCGTCGTACCGCAGAACATGCCCGGCGCCGGCAGTCGCAGCGCGGCGAATTGGCTTTATAAGGTAGCGCCGCAGGACGGCAGCGTCATCGCCTGCCTCAGTCAGGCGACCCCGACCGATCAGACGCTCAGCGAGCCGGGCGTTCAGTTCGACGCACGGAAGTTCAACTGGATCGGCAATCTCAACGTCGTCAACAATGTGCTTTACGTCTCGACGGCAAGCGGCGTGGCAACGTTCGCCGAGGCCAAGGTGAAGCCGCTCGCCATCGGCGCCACCGGCGCGACCTCGCCTTCGGTGCTCTACCCGCAGGTCTCTAACAATCTGCTCGGCAGCAAATTCACGATCATCGCCGGCTATCCGGGCGGCGGCGATATCAATATCGCGGTCGAGCGCCATGAGATCGATGGTCGCGGCAGCGACTCGTGGGATTCGCTGAAGGCCACGCATTTGGATTGGCTGCGCGATCGCGCGATCAACGTGTTGTTTCAGGTCGGCCCACGGCGCGAGAATGACCTCCCGGACGTGCCGTTGTGGACCGAGCTCGCCGGCAACGACGTACAGCGCCTCGTGCTCGCGTTACTCTCGGGCGACGTGTCGATCGGTAGACCGATCCTGACGGCACCGAACGTGCCTGCTGACCGTGTCGCGGCGCTACGCCAGGCCTTTGCCGAAACGATGCGCGATCCGCAATTCATCGCTGCCGCCAAGCAGGCGAACCTGAACATGAATCCGATGTCCGGCGAGGAACTGCAGCAGGCAGTCGACGCCATCGTCTCGGCACCGGCGGATGTGGTGGCGCAGGTCAAGGCCGCGATCGCCATCAAGGACGTGCAGCGGAAACACTAGCTGGCACAGTCTGATCAGCCCCACCGCAACGGCCAGTGCTTGCCGTCCCGCATTGCACTAGACTTCCGAGCTAATAGTGCCACTCAACACCGAAATGCATACCCTGCTCTTCGAGCCCATTGCCCAGCTTGCCTGAGGTCGACAAGCTGGTGTTGCCGTTGGGCTGCTGATACGGGCTCAAAGCGCCTTCCAGGGCCGCTCGGTTGGTCGGCACGCCCATGCCGCCGGTAAATTTAAATCCCGATGACGAGCCGCCGGTCTGCGACTCTACAGACTTTGGCTCGATCGGGTGATTGCCGTATGTTCGGCCGAGACTGGCGCTGGGCGGCACACTATTCTGCAGCGGCAAAGTTCCCGTCGAGGCGCTGGTGCCGGTGCTCGGACTAACCGGGGCCGCGGCAACGCCCTGGCATGGTCGAGCTCCTTTACGCTTGATACAATGGTTCAGGGGATTATGAGTGCGGCCAGGGTCAACGCGCTGGAGTGACGCCGCGCTTTCGCCCGGGGCGACCTGCACCAATGGAGCCGAAAAGCCCTCCTGGGAGCCGAAGCCCAACACGATCAGCATCAAGGGGGCGGTCAAGGCGGTCAAACGCCAGCGCATAGTGCATCGTAGCTTTATAGTGTGGTGAAAGGTTGAAGTTCCCAGCGCCTTTCATCATACAGGAATGTATACCACAGGCCAAATAAGTTATTGATGCGCTGGGAAAAATAGCGTTGATCGCCGAGCTCGGGGGGTCCGGGCGGCAGGCGGTGAGTGACCACCCTAGCCAAGGTTGAAGATGTCATCCCCACTCAACCGTCCGCAGGAGCGGCCGGAGGAGCCCGATAGCGGCAAGGCTCGCGAGCCGATTACCGCTCTTTCGCCATCAGGGTCCGGCGCTGCCGGAGCCGCCTCGGTTGAGCCGCTGCCGCAGCGGCCGGACTCCGGACTCATTTCGCTCGCCTCGATCGCGGGCCACTACCGTATCGCCGCGGACCCATTCCAGCTCGCCCACGATCTCGGCCTGGGCGCGCGTGCGGCCACCGCCGAGGACATCGTGCGAGCAGCCGCGCGGATCGGACTGAAGGCGCGCGTCCTGCAGAACCAGGAGCCCAAGCGGCTCGATTCGGCGCCGACGCCGGCCATCCTCCGCATGAAGGATGGCGGCTACCGCATCCTGGTTCAGCGCCTGGTCGACGGCAGGCTGCGCGTTGCCGACCCGCTCACCCGTACCGTCAAGGACGACAGCGTCGACGATTCGGCCGCCGAATGGGCCGGCGAGATCATTCTGGTGACGCGCCGCTTCGGCGGTGCGGGCGTTGATCCGGCGACGTTCGGCTTCCGCTGGTTCCTGCCGTCCGTCTGGCGCTACCGCGGGCCTCTCGCCCATGTCCTTCTCGCATCGCTGTTCGTGCAGTTGTTCGCGCTGATCACGCCGCTGTTCTTCCAGATCATCATCGACAAAGTTCTGGTGCACAAGGGTTTGTCGACGCTGATTGTCATCATCGTCGGCCTGGTGGCGATCGGCCTGTTCGACGTCACCTTGCAATATCTGCGTTCCTATGCGCTCAGCCATACCACGAGCCGCATCGACGTCGAGCTCGGCAGCCGGGTATTCGACCACCTGCTGCGGCTGCCGCTCAGCTATTTCGAGACCCGGCCGACCGGCCAGACCGTGGCGCGCGTCCGCGAGGTCGAGACGATCCGCAACTTTCTCACCGGCCAGGGTCTGTCGTCCGTCATCGACCTGTTGTTCGCAATCGTGTTCGTCGCCGTCATGTTTCTCTACTCAACGACGCTGGCGCTCATCGTGCTCTGCTCGATTCCGTTTTATTTGCTGATCGCTTATCTGGTGCGGCCAGCGCTGCGACAGAAAATCAACGAACGGTTTAATACCGGCGCCGCCAGCCAGCAGTTCCTGGTCGAGTCCGTATTCGGCATACAGACCTTGAAGGCGGCCGCGGTCGAGCCGATCCTGCGCAACGAATGGGACGATCGGCTAGCGGCCTACGTCAAAACCTCGTTTCAGGCCGTGATCCTGAGCAATTTCGGCCAGAACGCCATTCAATACGTCAACAAAGTGACGACCGCCGCGGTGCTGTTCTTCGGCGCCAAGGCGGTGATCGACAGCGACCTGACGATCGGCGGCTTGGTCGCCTTCTACATGATCATGAACCAGGCGACCGCGCCGATCCTGCGGCTCTCGCAACTGTGGCAGAGCTTTCAGCAGGTGCAAATTTCCGTGCAACGGCTCGGCGACATCCTCAACAGCCCACCCGAGGCGCAGCGGCTCGCCAGCGCCCATCTGCCGCCAATGCGCGGCGCCATCGAAATATCCGGGGTGAGCTTCCGATACCGGCCGGACACCGCCCAGGTCTTGCGCGATATCAATCTCAACATACCGGCCGGCCAGGTGCTCGGCATCATCGGCCATTCCGGTTCTGGCAAGTCGACGCTGACCAAGCTCATCCAGCGGCTCTATCGGCCGGAACGCGGCCAAGTCCTGATCGACGGGGTCGATATCG
>JASHXZ010000786.1 GCA_030043285.1 Xanthobacteraceae bacterium
CTTGACAAGATAATCGGAGGCGTGACGCACCAAGTCTGGTCGTGATCTATGAAATTCAATGACGATCTCTTGTGCGCTCGCGCCCTCGTTTGCGGCCGCCAATTTGCGCGCAACCGCATTCAATTCATCACGGAGTATTTTCGCGTTGCTTTTCACAATCTCGCCATTTCGCCGCGAATCGCTGAAGCGAATCTACCGCTTGCTGTACCTTTTCGGCAATAATGGGTTTGTCAAATGTGGGGCTTAATCCACTAATTAGGCGCTCTGGGGTAGCCGTTATATCCGCCAGATTGCGAATGGCGATGGTCAACATAGACGCCTGCCGTGCCAGAGCGTCCCTTTCCCTTTGTTCGGCCTGCCGAGCTTTTCTTTCGCTCCGCTGCTCTGCACTGAGACGAGGCTGCAAAGACCCATCGCTTGCACGCACTTGTTTATTAATTAAACGGCCCAGCGTTGCGGCGTGCTCGGGATCAGGTCGGCGCCCGTGCTTTAGCACAAAATCGGAATATGGATTCGCGCCGTTTCGTGCCGCAAAATCTCTTGCTTCGGCCTTTAGTGCATTGACGGTATCCAGGCGCGCAACAGCATCGTCGTATTCGATGGACCCGGCAACTATCAGACGTAATTGGTTCGTGGGCTGACTCAATACACCCTCCCCACGCTAAACAACGTGCGCAGAAAATAATTAGCGAACGCCTAACGCGCGTAAAGCCCCAATTTTTATTTTCGAAGCATCGCAATCAAACCGATCGTAGCACCTATCGTCCCGGTAAGAGCCACGCCGATCGCGGTCAGCACTTTCAATCTGAGTTCCCAATACTGCCAACGTTTATTCTTTTCGTCCCGGATAGATTCCTTTAAATCGCTCATTTCTTTCTTCATCAAATCGCGCCAATCGTCGCCATGAAGAATTTTATTGTCATCACCCCAATTAACAAAAAGCCCAAGATCGGCAGATCGTGATCGGAGATCAAGCCAATCTAACAATAAGAACCCCTTATGGATGTCATCAAGCGCCTCCATATCCTCCTCAAATTTCTCGATCTCTTCGGAGGACGCCTCTGATTCGGCGGCGCGCCAGTAATGTCGCCTGCGACGGAGCGACCGAATTAGTTTACGGCGCTCGGCACGTAGTGGCCGCAACTTTCGCCATTGACCAAATCGACGAATAAGACGCATTTAGCGCGCCTTTTTGGCCTTGGCCGGCTTGTTCGATTGCGCTAGCGCGCCCTTTGGATTGATTTTCTTCGCGGGTTTGGGCTTTGTTCGGTGCTGTGGCGGGCTTTTCGCTACAACATCAACGGCGCGCTCGAAGCGTTCCCATGCATCGCTGCGCAATTCCGTTCCTTCGGATCGTCGTCCCATGACAAGAAAACCTAAGTCAGCGGAGGAACTAAAGCAATACCGCGAAATGCTAGGCGCTAAATATAAAGCCTACATGTTGGCTCTCGGCCGCTTTGTGTCGGAGTTTTCTAATGTCGAGGCCATTATCCAAACAGCACTGTGGAAATTCTCTGGCGTCGCCGAACCGACCGCTCAAGCCGTCTTTAGCGGCGTTCGCATTGAAGGCTGCATTCAATTTATCAACCGAATAGCCGCTGCGCAGAAATGGAGCAAAGCAAAAAAGAACGAGTTGGAGCACGTACTTTCGCACCTCGGGAAGATCAACAAGCTGCGTAATGATATTCTGCATTACGGCTCATTAATGGCGTGGCCTCTTGATGATCTATGGCTTGTCACTAACAAGCAATTCGTTCACATGCCCGAACGCATTCGAGAAATCCGCGTATCTCCTAAGTTATTAGACCAAGCTAAAACCGATCTAGAGACAATCCAGACGTATCTCTTCGTCATGATGTGGGATGAACCGATCTCGATTTTTCATCCGGAGATGCAGCGTGCATGGCTCTATAAATCGCCTCCACAAGGTCGGGGGTCCCATAGGAACCGACGAACTCGTCAAACGCGGCCTCGCCAGCGTCCCTCATCTGAGGAGTAACCTTGATCGCGGGCGCGCATGTGTCGCGTGAAGCGTTTTCTACCATAACCATTTGATTTTACAGCAGAAAATGGATTAAGGCAATCGGATTTAGTGTCCCTAACCTATTGATTCTATTACAATATTTTGTACAATGCTTTGTCAAGGTTATAATCCCCAATCGTGCGTCGGTAAATGCGTGAGGTTCCAGCATCTTAGCGAAAATATTGGTTCCCCATCCGCGGAAACCGTTCCGAGCCGTACCCCGTTGGTGCAACGGGGGCGGCGGGCGCGCCGGGCTGTTAGCAAGGATGGAACGATGCTGCTAATGCTTTGAAAATAAACAACTTATTCAGATTTGAGGCTTGCAATGGGGGCGCGAGTCTCGAAAAATTCCCCGCGATGGGATGGAGGGCACGATGGTGTCAAAAGAGACTACGGTTTCGGGGGATTTTCGTCGGCAGCTCGAAGGCTATGGCTTGACCACCGCCAATATCCTGTACCGGCGCCCCGATCATCCTTGGCTTTTGCAGACTTACGTCTGGCAGGATTACGATCTGTGTCCGAACTTTCCGGTGCTCAACAAATTCCTCAATTTTTGGCTGGAGAAGCTCGAGGGCCCGTTGCATTCGGTGACCGTGGCACATGCGCGGCTGATCAAGCCCGCCGAAATCCGCGCCATCGACGGCGAATTCCGGCTGCATTGAGCCGCAGCACTGGCCGGTAGCCCGGATGGAGCGAAGCGAAATCCGGGAGCGCAGTTGAAGCTTACGACCCCGCATGTCGCTTTCGCTCATGCGGGCTGCTTTCCTGATCACCCGATCGCCGCAAAGCGTATCAGCGCATAACTCATCGCGCCCAGCATGACGAGCGACAATGTGACGGCGAGCGTGACGCGGGCGCCGCTGCGCGCCACCGCACGCACGTCGACGCCGAGCCCGAGCGCTGCCATGGCGAGCGTGGTCAACAGCGAAGCCGTGGCCGTCAGCGGCGCCAGCACCGGCCGCGGAATGAGACCGAGCGAGCGCGCCGCCAGCGCCAGCAGAAATCCGACGATGAACCACGGCACCAGCTCGGTGAGGCGCGGCCAGCGGCGGTTCGACCGATTGCGCACGATGCCGGGGCGGAGTCTTTGCGCGAACAGCGACATGCCGAGCACGACCGGCCCGAGCATGAGCACGCGCACCAGTTTCACCACCGTGCCGATCTGATTGCTTAAGGCGCCGATCGGCAAGGTCGCGGCCAGCACTTGCGGCACTGCATAAACAGTGAGCCCGGCGAGCACGCCGTATTGCATGAGCGACAGCTGAAGGAGCGGCACCAGAAACGGCAGGCCGAGCACTACAATGACGCCGAGCACCGCGGTGAACGAAATCGACGAGGCGATCTCGTCGCCGTCGGCACCGATCACCGGTGCAACCGCCGCGATGGCCGAGTTGCCGCAGATCGAGTTGCCGCAGGCGACCAGGATGGCGAGCCGCAGCGGCAGGCCGAGCGCGCGGCTGATGGCGTAGCTGAGCCCGATCGCCAGCGCGACGATGCCGGCGGTGCCGAAGATCAGGACCGGACCGAGCCCCAAAATCGTCCTTGCGCTCACGGTCGCGCCGAGCATGACGATGGCGCATTCGAGCACGAACTTTGCGCTCACCGCGATGCCGGGCGTAAAGCGCGCGCCTGGGATCCATGCGGTGCGCACCGCGACGCCCAGCAAAATCGCCAGCACCAGCGCTTCGAGATAAGCCTCGCCGGCAAGTTTGATCTCGATCGCCTGCAGCGCGTAGGCGGCAGCCGTGATGGCCGCACACAACAGGAGACCGGGGAGCGCTTTGGTCAGGTACCCGCTCATCGGTACCTTTTCGCCGAGCGCCGGTCCGGGCGCAATGTCATCGGCGGAGTATCCTGGCGGGT
>JASHXZ010000787.1 GCA_030043285.1 Xanthobacteraceae bacterium
TCCAACAACAGATAAATGATAAAGCACACGACCGCGCCGGCGGCGAACGGCAACGTCGACCACATGTAAAGTTGCGCGACCGGAAGGCCGACGAATGCCGCGCCCAGCAGCGGACCGCCGATGGCGCCGAAGCGGCCGAGCCCCAATTGCCAGCCGGAGCCGTTGGCGCGCAGCGAAGTCGGATAGATCATGGCGCCGAGCACGTTGATGGCGGTCTGGATGCCGAGCACGAAAAAGCCGGCGAAGAACGTCGCGGTCAGCAGCGTGGCGGGCGAGGTCAGCCCGGCATAGCCGATCGAGCCGACCACCGGCACCGCCAGCACGAACATGATGGCGACGGCGAAAAAGCCCCGCCGCTGCAGCCAGCGGCACAGGATCAGCGCGCCGACCGTGCCGCCGATCTGCAGGCCTGCGCCGGCAAGCGCCGCGGTCGCCGGCGGCACGTGCGCGGCCGACAGCAGCGTCGGCGTCCAGGTGCCGAGGAAATAAAAGCCCATCAGGTTGAGAATGAACATCAGCCAGGTGAGCGGCGTGATGACGGCGAGGCCGTCATGGAACAGATAGACGGGGCTCGGGCTCGGCGATTGTTTTTCGTCCTCGATGACGAACCGGGCGTCGGGCGGCAGCTTGAAGTCGGGTCGGATTGCGGCGATGAGCCGCTCCATCGGCTGGCGGTATCCGTCATGCAGGGCCATGAACTTGATCGATTCCGGCAGGCCGAAGATCGCCGCGATCGCGGTCACGATCGGAAACACGCCGCCGATCACCAGCAGAACAGGCCAGCCGTAGCGGCCGACGAAGGCCGCGCTGATGAGGCCGCCGATCGCGCCGCCGAGCGGCACCAGCCCGACCGCCACGATCGCCAGCGTGGTGCGCAGATGGCGCGGCGCCGATTCGGCATTGATCGCCACCATGTTGGGCATCACGCCGCCGATGCCGAGCCCGGCGGCAACGCGCAGCCAGAACAGCTCGGTCAAATCGGTCGAATAGGCGGCCGCGAAGGTGAAGACGCCGAACAGCAGGTTGGCGGCGATCAGCGCCGGCTTGCGGCCGTGACGATCGCCGAGCCAGCCGAACATCTGCGAGCCGAACAGGATGCCGAAACCGCTGGCGCTGAGCACCGGGCCGAGCGCGCTTCGCGGCACGCCCCAATCGGTGACGAGATGCGGCGCCACGTACGCGGTGACGGCAAGATCGTAGCCGTCGATCACCGCGATCAAGACCGACCAGGCGATCAGCTTGATGTGGAAGGGCGTGAGGCCGCCCTCGTCCAGCAGCCGCGAAACGTGAACGTCGGATTCACCGGCCACTGGATCCATCCTTGCTTTGGCTTGTGCCAGCGGCGACGTACGCCGCTGCACGCTACTGCACGCTATTGCCCTTGCGCCAATTCCGGATTCGCGCGCAGCCGTGCGGTGTTGAGCGCGTGGATGATGAAGGTCACCACCGCGCCGAGCGCGAACGGGATCGCCGCGAACAGATACATGTGCTGGATCGGCAAGGTGACCAGCAGCGTGCCGGCCAGCGGCCCGATGATGGCGCCGAAGCGGCCGAGCCCGAGCTGCCAGCCGGAGCCGTTGGCGCGCAGCGACGTCGGATAGATCATGGCGCCGACCACGTTGATGCCGGACTGGATGCCGAGCACCACGGCGCCGGCCAGGAATGCGACGACAACGAGCGCGGTCGTCGACGACAGGCCGGCATAGCCGATCGCCGCCACGACCGGGATCGCGACCAGGAACAGGATCGCGATGCCAAGAAATCGCTGCCGCTGCAGCCACCAGCACAGCAGCAACGAACCGACCGTGCCGCCGACCTGCAAGGCCGCGCCGGTGAGGGCGCCGACCCGTTGCGACGCATGCGCGGCCCCAACCAGCATGGTCGGCGTCCAGCTGATCAGGAAGAAATAGCCCATCAGGTTGAGCACGAACATCAGCCAGGTCAGCGGCGTGATCACCTGCAGACCGTTTTGGAACAGATAGCGCGGGCTGGAGCTGGGGAATTGCTTTTCGTCTTCGATCACGAACCGCGCGTTGGCCGGTAACCTGTAGTCCGGGCGGATCGCTGCGATCAGCCGCTCCATCTTGGCACGCTGGCCTTCGTGCAGCGCCATGTATTTGATCGATTCCGGCATGCCTAAAAACGCGATGATGGCGAACACGATCGGCGCCACGCCGCCGATATAGAACAGCACCGGCCAGCCATAGTGCGGAATGAACGCGGCGGCGGCGAAGCCGGCCAGCGCGCCGCCGACCGGCACCATGCCGGTGGCGATGATGGCGAGCGTGGCGCGCAGGTTGCGCGGCGCCGACTCGGCGTTCAGCGCGACGACGTTCGGGATCACGCCGCCGATGCCGAGGCCGGCGATCGTACGCAGGATGAACAAGTCGGTGAGGTTGGTCGAATAGGCGGCCCAATAGGTGAACACGCCGAACAGCAGATTGCACAGCAGCAGCGATGTCTTGCGGCCGTAGCGGTCGCCGACCCAGCCGAAAATCTGCGAGCCGAACAGCACGCCGAAATTGCTGGCGGTGAGCACAAGGCCGAGCGATTCCCGCGGCACCTTCCACTCTTGCACAAGATGGGGCGCGGCGAACGCGATGGCGCCGATGTCATAGCCGTCGATCAGCGCGATCAGGGTCGACCACAGGATGAGCTTGATCTGGAAGGCGCCGAGCCCGTGCTCGTCCAGCAAGCGCGAGACTTGAACGTCGGTTTCGCCGGCCATGTGTTTCCCCCAAAAGCTGTTCGTTTGACGCGACGGCACCGCGCCCCAGGTCGGAAGGCTATGGCAGCCGCCACGCAAAGGAAAGCGGCATAGCAGCGCGGGATACACCTTCATCCTCACCCGCGAAGCGGGGGAGGGGGACCATCCGTAGCGAGCAACGCGAGCGGAGGATGGTGGAGGGGGCGCAGGAGTAGACCAAATTTTTTCGTTGAAAGTGAAGCTGCGCATTTGACGCTCCTTCGCTGCAACAAAATTTGTTTCAACCGAGGTGAAGCGGCGCGTCCGGCGCCCCCTCCACCATCTCGCTGCGCGAGATGGTCCCCCTCCCCCGCTATCGCGGGTGAGGATAAGCAATCCCGTTCTCGCGGCGCGTTTTTTGTTCGCGTCCGAGCTATGCCAAGCCACTGCACGAAAGCTGCCCCAAATAAAATAAAGGGGGCGGAGCGCCGAGAGGCGCAGGGTAGTGATCCGCACCGGCGCTTCGGATGAGCACATCCGAACCCGCTAACCGGTACGGCGCGCGCCACGGACGGTCCGCGTTACCGCGGGCATCCGCTGTGCGGGGCGCGCTCGCCTTTCGGCGCTCCGTCGCGGCACTCGCCGAGGTTTCTGAGGCCTCAGCTCGGTCCGGTCCCGCGCTTCATGGCAGCGCCGACGGGCTTTTGTCCCGTCCGCCGCCCGGGCAG
>JASHXZ010000788.1 GCA_030043285.1 Xanthobacteraceae bacterium
CGTGCCCGGCTATCACGGCGAGCGGCAGGAGCCGAAATTCCTGAAAGAGAAAGCGTACGAGATCGGCTATCCGGTGCTGATCAAGCCGGCAGCCGGCGGCGGCGGCCGTGGCTTGCGGCGGGTCGAGCGTCACGCCGAATTCGAGGCGGCGCTCGACGCGGCGATCCGCGAAAGCGAGGCCGCGTTCGGCGCCAGCCGCGTGCTGATCGAGAAATATGTCGCGGCGCCACGTCACATCGAAATGCAAATCTTTGCCGACCGCCGCGGCAACGTCGTTCATCTCGGCGAACGCGATTGTTCGCTGCAACGCCGGCATCAGAAGATCATCGAGGAGGCGCCGGCGCCAAGCATGACGGCCGATTTGCGCGCACAGATCGGCGCGGCGGCCGTCGAGGCGGCGCGCGCCGTCGGCTATGAGGGCGCTGGCACCGTGGAATTCGTCGCCGACGGCAGCGTGGGGCTGCGCGCGGGCGCGGTCTGGTTCATCGAGATGAACACGCGGCTGCAGGTGGAGCACCCGGTGACCGAGGCGATCACCGGGCTCGATCTCGTCGAGTGGCAATTCCGGATCGCCGCGGGCGAAAAGCTGCCGCTTGCGCAGGAGCAAATCCGCCTCAGCGGCCATGCCGTCGAAGCCCGCGTTTACGCGGAGGACGTCGAGAACGGCTTTTTGCCGTCTCCCGGGCGGATCGTGGCCCTGCAATGGCCCGCGGATATCCGCCTCGATGCCGGCGTAGAGGCCGGCTCGACCATCACGCCGTTTTACGATCCGATGATCGCCAAATTGATCGCGCACGCGCCGACGCGCGAGGCTGCGCTCGATCGGCTTAAAGTCGCGCTTGAGCACACAGTGATTGCCGGGCCGCGGACCAATCTTTCCTTCCTCACGGCGCTGTGCCGAGCGCCCGCGTTGCGCAGCGGCCGGGTCGATACCGGTTTCATCGACCGCAATCTGGCGGCGCTTGGCGCCACCCCGCACGAACCGGATTATGCGGCCGCCGCGCTTGGCGCCGCGCGGCTACTGGCGCAGTCGTTCAGCGGTTCAACCGAACAGGTACCGTCGGGCGGCGAAAGCATCGATGCGGACTCGCCCTGGGCGGCGCGCGACGGCTTTCAACTTGCCGCCACGCGCAGGCTGACTGTTCCCATCGTGGTCGACGGCGATGGCGTCGAGACGACGGTAAGCTACGGGGCCGACGGCGTTCGTGTCGCCGTTAATGGCGCAGCGCCGGCGCAAGACGCCCAAACGTTTGCGGCCGGCGAGGATGTCTACGTTCTGCGACACGGCCGCCAGACCCGCGTCCGCCTTGCGGATTTTGCGGCAAGCGCGGCGGCTGAGGCCGGCGCGGGGACGATCACGGCACCGATGCACGGGCGCCTGCTCGAAATCTACGTTCAGCTCGGTGACCATGTAGCTGCCGGTCAGCGGCTTGCCATAATCGAGGCGATGAAGATGGAGCACACGCTCGCGGCGCCGTTTGCCGGCACGGTGCGCGCGATTGCCGCCGCACCCGGCGCTCAGCTTGTGGAGGGCGGCGAGATCATGCTGATCGAGCCTGACGAAACTCGATAATGTGAGGCCATGGCACTGCATCTCATCAAATTGTGCGTCGGCTGCGACTCGGTGCGCGAGTTGCAGGACTGGATCAGGCAAAAGCTCAGGGACAAGCGCCGCCGCGGCGAGAAGGCCGAGCACATCCACCGCACCCGGATGGTGCCCAAGCGCGCCGATGAACTGACCGACGGCGGCTCGCTCTACTGGGTAATCCGCGGCGAAATCATGTGCCGCCAGCGCATCCGCGCGGTGCGGCCGTTCCGCGACAAGGATGGCATCGGGCGCTGCGGCCTGGTGCTGGAGCCCAAAGTGGTTCTGGTCACGCCACGGCCGTATCGCGCGTTCCAAGGCTGGCGCTATTTCGCGCCCGCCGACGTCCCGGTCGATCTCGACAAAGCGGCGCCAGGCGCCGCCGCGATGCCGGAGAAGCTGCGGCGCGAACTACGCGAACTCGGGCTCATGTAGCGGGTTTTGCGCGCATGGCGCCGCCGCGACCGATGCCGTAAACTCCGCGCATGGTCCCTTAAACGGGCGTTGCGGAGTTCACGCATGATTATCGAGAACGAAAAAGACGTCACCAAAGCGGTGCTCGGCGCCTATGCGCACACCAAGAATCCACGGCTGCGCGAGATCCTGGGCGCTTTTATTCGCCACCTGCATGACTTTGCTCGCGAGGTGAAGCTGACCGAGCAGGAATTTCATACCGCCATGGCCTACCTCGTGGCGATCGGCCAGCGCTCCAACGAAACCCACAATGAAGCCGTGCTGATGGCGGGCTCGCTTGGCCTTTCGCCGCTGATCTGCCTCCTCAATAACGGCGACAACGGCATGACCGAGACCGACGCCAACATGCTGGGTCCGTTCTGGCGCATGCACTCGCCGGCGACGCCGAATGGCGGCTCCATCGTACGCTCGGCGACGCCTGGACCGACACTGTTTGTCGATGCCGCCTTTGTCGACACCGCAGGCAAGCCGATCGATGGCGCCGAGGTCGACATCTGGCAGTCCTCGCCGGAGGGATTTTACGAAAACCAGGATCCGGCCCAAGCCGATATGAACCTGCGCGGCAAGTTCACCACCGATAAGGCCGGCCACATCAGTTTTCGCAGCGTTTTGCCGGCCGGCTACCCGATCCCGATCGACGGTCCGGTGGGCGAGCTCTTGCGCGCGGCCGGCCGGCACAATATGCGGCCGTCGCACCTGCATTTCCTGGTCTATAAGCCGGGCTTCAAGACGCTGATCTCGCAGCTTTATGACCCCGAAGACCCGCACATCGAATCCGATGTGCAATTTGGCGTCACGCGCCACCTCATCGGCAATTACGTGCGTCACGATACGGCCAAAGGCGCGCCGGCGCCGGACGTCACGGTGCCCTGGTATTCGCTCGCGCACACCTTCATCATGGAGCGCGGCGATGCGCGCCTGCCCAAGCCGCCGATCAGCGGCAAGGCGCAAGGCGAGCGGCCGCAAATTCCGCATCTCGAGCCTGCGTAACTCGAAATCCTTCCTGCCAGGGAGGTGAACGAGAGGGGGAACACATGCACCGCCGCAAGCTGCTCAAGGGCGCTGCCGCGCTGGCCGCCGTCGGGCCATTCATTCGTCGCGCCGCCGCCGATACGCCGCTGAGAATGGGTATCAGCATCCCGATGACCGGCGCCGGCTTTGCCGCCGTCGGCCGGCAGCTGTCCGCCGCGATCAAGCTCTACCGCGAGCAGCACGGCGACACCGCGGCCGGACGCAAGATCGAGCTGATCGTGCACGACGACGGCGGCGTTGCCGACGCCGCCCGCCGTCTGGTGCAGGAGATGATCGTCAACGACAAAGTCGACATCGTCGGCATCGGCATCACGCCGACGGCGCTCGCCATCGCGCCGCTGGTGACGCAGGCCAAGAAGCCGACGCTGGTGATGAGCTCTGGCGCCTCGATCACCACGACCAAGTCGCCGTACTTCGTGCGCGCCGGCTTCATCTTGAGCCCGCAGTCGTGGATCATGGCCGAGTGGGCGGCCAAGAACGGGTCCAAGCGTGTGGTCACGCTGGTCAACGACTGGGCGCCGGGCGTCGAGGCAGAGACCGCCTTCATCACGCGCTTCAAGCAGGTCGGCGGCCAGATTTTGGAAGCGATCCGCATCCCGCTCGCCAAT
>JASHXZ010000789.1 GCA_030043285.1 Xanthobacteraceae bacterium
CGCGCACCTCAGGATGAGGGGAAACGGAAGAGCGCGCCCTCGCCGGTGCCGACTGGCGTTCAAACCGTGCCGGTTGCCGCCGACGAATCCGGCATGCGCGTCGACCGCTTTCTGGAGGCGCGGCACCCGGGCTTGAGCTTTTCCCACATCCAACGCGTCATCCGCAAAGGCGAGGTGCGGGTGGACGGCAAGCGTACGCAGCCCAAAAATCGGCTCGCGGCCGGGCAGATGGTGCGCATTCCACCGTTACGGTTCGAGGCGCCGGCGCCGCGCACCGGCGGCGGCGAAGCCGACGACAAGACCCGTGCGTTCCTCAAATCCATCACGCTCTATGAAGACGCCGACGTGCTGGTGATCAACAAGCCGATGGGGCTTGCGGTGCAGGGCGGTTCCGGCACCACGCGTCATCTCGACGGCATGCTGGAAGTCTTGCGCGACGCGCACGGCCAGCGGCCGCGGCTGGTGCACCGGCTCGACAAGGACACCGCCGGCTGTCTGTTGGTCGCCAAGACGCGCTTCGCCGCGGCCGCGCTCGCCAAGACGTTTCGCTCGCGCTCGGCGCGCAAGGTTTATTGGGCGTTGGTCGCCGGCGTGCCCAAGCCGCGGCAGGGCCGCATCTCGACCTTTTTGGCCAAGGAGGAGCGCGAGGATGAATCCGTCATGCGCATCGCCCGCCACGGCGAGGAGGGCGCGAGCCACGCGGTCACCTACTACGCCGTGGTGGAAACCGCAGGGCCGGCGCTGGCCTGGATTTCGCTCAAACCGGTGACCGGCCGCACCCATCAGCTGCGCGCCCACATGGCCCATATCGGCCATCCGATCGTCGGCGATGCCAAATATTTTTCGCGAGAGAACTGGGAGTTGCCCGGCGGCATGCAGGACAAGCTGCATCTCCTCGCCCGGCGCATCGCCGTGCCGCATCCGCGCGGCGGCGCGATCGACGTCACCGCGCCGCTGCCGCCGCACATGCTGCAATCCTGGAATCTGCTCGGCCTCGATGCCGCGCGCTACGATCCGATCGAGGCGGCGCCCGAGGAATAAGCGAGGTTAGGAACGGTTTTTATGGAGAGCGGTTCCTCTCAAGGAGGCGCCCATGAGCTTTCCCGATCAGGTTTCGCTTGCCACGGTGACGCTCAGGCTGATGCCAGCGCTTGCGCTGATCTTGGCCGCGTTTCCAGTGCCGGCACAGGAGTTCAGCGATCCCTATTCAATCATGGCACCGGAGCGCGTGCCGGCGCGGCATCAGGTCCGCAAATCGCCGCTACGAACACGGCGTTTGCCGCCTGCAAGTGTGAAGGCTGCGGGCAAGCGCTCTACCCCACAGCGTGCCGTCATCGCCCATGGCTCGTCCGGCGTGGTGTTGCCGACGCCGCTGCCGCGCACACCGCTCATTGCGCCCGAGGGTGGCGGCACGCCGCTGGTACAGCCGGCGCCGCTGCAGCAAGGGGCCACCGCTTTACCCGGCGCCAGCAATCCGATCCCGAACCTGCCGCATGGCCCGGAAACGTTCCAGGACCGCGCCTCGCGCTGCGCCTTCCAGCAGCAGCTCTACAACGTGCCGGGCAATCTCGGCACGCAATACATGGGATCGTGCGTACAGTGATCGTCATTTCGCGGCGCCGCGCAGCGGCGCGCACGGAATGATGGAAATTATCGCAAGCTGGCGTTGATCTTGTCCAGCACCGCGGCGCCGGGGCACAGCTCCTTCTCGGACAGAGCGTTGAGCGGCGCCGCGACGGTGTCGAGATGGCCGTGCAAATCCTCGGCGTCTTGCTCGACATAGAGGAGCCCGGTGACGATTTGACCCTTGTCGGCGTGATGCTGCAAAAAGCTCATCGCCGCCAGCCGATCGTGCACGTCGTATTCGGCATCGAGCTTGCGCAACGCCAGCACCGAGCCGTCGTGCTGCTCGACCATCTCCACGGTGCCCGGCGCATAATCGACGTGAATCGGCGGCCGGCCGGTCATGACATCGAGGAAATTGACGGCCTCGTTGTGCTCGCGCACGTAATCGAAGCTCTTGGTCGATCCGGCGTGATTGTTGAAGGCGACGCAGGGCGAAATCACGTCGATGAACGCGGCGCCGTTATGCTCGATCGCGGCCTTGATCAGCGGCGTCAGCTGCTTCTTGTCGCCGGAAAACGAGCGCGCCACGAAGCTCGCGCCGAGCTGCAGCGCGATGCCGACCATATCGATGGCGCTGTCGGCGTTGATGATGCCGCGCTTGGATTTGGAGCCGCGGTCTGCGGTGGCGGAGAACTGGCCCTTGGTCAGGCCGTACACGCCGTTGTTTTCGACGATGTAGACCATGTTGACGCCGCGCCGCATGGCGTGGGCGAACTGGCCGAAGCCGATCGAGGCGGAATCGCCATCGCCGGATACGCCCAGATAGATCAGGTCGCGGTTGGCGAGGTTGGCGCCGGTCAGCACCGCCGGCATGCGGCCGTGCACCGAATTGAAGCCGTGCGAATTGCCGAGGAAATAATCTGGCGTCTTCGACGAGCAGCCGATGCCGGAGATTTTCGCCACCCGGTGCGGCTCGACGGAGAGTTCGAAGCACGCCTCGATGATCGAGGCGGTGATCGAATCGTGGCCGCAGCCGGCGCACAGCGTCGAGATTTTGCCCTCGTAGTCGCGGTGCGTGTAGCCGAGCTGGTTCTTCGGCAGCTCGGGATGA
>JASHXZ010000790.1 GCA_030043285.1 Xanthobacteraceae bacterium
AGGAGATCTTCTTCCCATTCTTCCCGCCGGCACGCGGTAAGGAGAAGCGCGGCGCGTCCTTGAGCGCGTCGGCCTCTTCGAACTCTGCCGTCCAAGCGCCCGTCGGTACTTCGGTCATTCCGCCGAGCAGGCCGCGCGGCGGTCGGGTCCGCAGCAGCAGGTAGTCGTCGGTCCGGCGCGCCACGAAAGCCGCGCCGCGGCGCAGCGCGCCTTCGCGTTTTGGCGTTCGCCGCGGAAAAGCTTCGGCCTCGCCGCGGGCTTCCGCGGCGCAGCTACCGCGCCACGGACACAAAGCGCAGGCCGGCCGTTTTGGCGTGCAGATGGTGGCGCCGAGATCCATCATGGCTTGGGCGAAATCGCCGGCGCGATGCGGCGGCCGAAGCCCGCCCGCGAGCCGCGCGATGTCGCGCTTGGCGGCGGGAAGCACCGTTTCGACCGCATAGAGCCGCGCGATCACGCGCTCCACATTGCCGTCGACCGGAACCGCAGGGGCATCATAGGCAATTGCGGCAATCGCGGCAGCTGTGTAGGCGCCGATCCCGGGCAGCGCGCGCAATCCGGCTTCGTCGGCAGGAAAAAGGCCGCCATGGCGCTCGACCACCACACGGGCGCAGGCATGCAGGTTGCGGGCACGGCTGTAATAGCCGAGGCCGGCCCAGGTTTTGAGCACCTCGTCGAGCGGCGCGGCGGCGAGCGCCCGCACGTCGGGCCAGCGGGCGAGGAAGCGCGCATAATACGGTCCGACCGCTTTCACCGTCGTCTGCTGCAGCATGATTTCGGAGAGCCAGACCCGGTACGGATCGCTGCGTTCACCCGGTGCCGCACGCCATGGCAGCCGGCGCCGATGCCGGTCATACCAGGCAAACAGAGCAGTGGGTTGCGGGCACGACGGTGCGGCGCGACCGCTGCCGCGCTGTCGTCGAAGCGCCTTGGCTGCTAGGTTCATGCTCCCAACCGTTTCGATTGAGCGATGACAGAGCAGCGCCCGCCGAACAAGCCCAGCCGGTCGTTCGCCAAGCCGTTGCGGGAAACGGCGGGTAAGGTCATCGGTAAGACGTTCGCGCAACGCGGCTTTGCCTCGGCCGAATTGGTGACACGCTGGGCGGAAATCGCCGGTCCGGACGTCGCCGCGCACAGCGAACCGCTGAAGATCCAGTGGACGCGCCCCCTTCGCGCCCCTTCCGATCCAGGCGGGGCCATGGCCGAAGCGGGCCGTGAGCCGGGAACGCTGGTGCTACGCGTCGAAGGGCCGGCGGCCATCGAAATCCAACATGAAGCCGGCGTGATCTGCGAGCGCGTCAACCGCTTCCTCGGCTGGCGCGCGGTGACGCGCATTGCGCTCCGCCAGGCGCCGTTACGGCGCGGCGAACGCAAAACCGTGCGTGCCATCGATGCGGCCGCTACTGCGCGCATTGCCGCAAGCCTGCCCGACGTGGCCGACGAGGATTTACGCCAGGCCCTGGCGCGTCTCGGGGCGGCCGTACGCAAATGTTAAAGCGATAACCCACGGTGCCGCAGGGGATTGGCGAGCGGGCATGCTAATGCCACATTGCCGCGCAGGAATTGCCGTTCTCACCCCAGGAGTCTGCCTTGTCCCTGTCCCGTCGCAAATTGCTCATGACCGGCGGCCTCGTCGCCGTGGTCGCGGGCGGAACCACCGGCGCCATGCTGCCGCGCCTCACCCATCCGGCCAAGGCCGATTCGGCCGCCACGACGCAAACGCCTGCCGGTAGCGGCGCGCCGGCCAGCGACGCCGAACTGCAGACCGAACTCGCCAAGCCGGGTCCGGACGGCGATATCGTGCTCGGCTCCGACAAGGCGCCGGTGACGGTCATCGAATACGCCTCGATGACCTGCCCGCATTGTGCGCATTTTTCCGAAACTTCGTTCCCCGAACTGAAGAAGCGCTACATCGATACCGGCAAGGTCCGCTTCATTTTCCGCGAATTTCCGTTCGACAAGGTCGCCGCGGCGGCCTTCATGCTGGCGCGCTGCGCCGGCAAGGAAGGCGGCAGTGAAAGATACATGGCGGTGGTCGAGACCTTGTTCGCCAAGCAGCTCGAATGGGTGGTGAACGAACCGCGGGCGCCGCTCGAAAACATCGCCAAGCAGTTCGGCTTTACAGACGAGACGTTCAAACAATGCCTGACGAATCAGAAGGTGCTTGATGGCATCGAGGCGGTGCGCGACCGCGCCGTCCAGAAGCTCGGCGTCAACTCAACTCCCACCTTTTTCGTCAACGGCAAGAAGCTGGTCGGCGACGTCGGGATCGATGCGCTGGCCAAGGAGATCGACCCCCAACTCAAGGCGGGATAAGGATTTTTTCCGCTGCGGCGCGACGGCTGCAAGCGCCGCGGCGCGGCGCAGCATGCCGTCACCACCGGATCACCAACAGAAAAGCGCGGCAATGCAGTTGCGCTTCCGGACCTGACGATTCATTGTCCGCGCCGATGCGGCACCGTCGACACGCCCACGACCTAACCCATGGGCGCGAACGAAGAATGATTCCCTATGCCGCCGCAGCAGAGGGACGGACATAACACCGCATGAAGCTCACGCGGCTGCGCCTGATCGGTTTCAAATCCTTCGTCGAACCGACTGATTTCGTCATCGAGCCCGGCCTGACCGGGGTCGTCGGCCCGAACGGCTGCGGCAAGTCGAACCTTGTCGAGGCGGTACGGTGGGTCATGGGCGAAGCGTCCTATAAGGCCATGCGCGCGGCCGAAATGGACGACGTGATCTTTTCCGGCAATACGGAGCGGCCCTCGCGCAATCACGCCGAAGTCTCGGTCCAGGTCGACAACGCCGCGCGCAACGCGCCGGCCGCCTTCAATGACACCGAGACGCTCGAAGTGTCGCGCCGCATCGTGCGCGAACAAGGCTCGACGTTCCGGGTCAACGGCCGCGAAGTGCGTGCCCGCGACGTCGCCATGCTGTTCGCCGACGCCTCGACCGGCTCGCGCTCGCCGGCTTTGGTGCATCAGGGCCGCATCGGCGAGATCATCCAGGCCCGCCCCGACCAGCGCCGCCGCGTGCTCGAAGAAGCCGCCGGCATTTCCGGCCTGCATGCCCGCCGCCACGAAGCCGAACTGCGGCTCAAAGCCGCCGAGCATAATCTGACGCGGGTCGAGGACGTGATCGGCCAGCTCGCCACTCAGGTCGCGGCGCTGAAGACTCAGGCGCGGCAAGCGGTGCGCTACCGCAACATTTCCGGCCAGGTGCGCCGCACCGAAGCGCTGCTGTTTCATCTGCGCTGGCGCGGCGCCGGCGCCGAGGTGACCGAGGCGGCGCGCGCCCACGACGAAGCCGTGCGCGTGGTCGCTGCGCGCACCGGCGAGCACGCCCAGGCTTCGACGCGGCAAGCGGAAGTAGCCGCGAGCCTGCCGGCGTTGCGCGAAGCCGAGGCCAAAGCTGCCGCCGCCTTGCAGCGCCTGATCATGGCGCGCGACAATCTGGAACGCGAAGAAGCGCGCGCCAAGGAGCGCGTCGGCGAGCTCGAGCGTCGCCTGACGCAACTCGCCGCCGATCGCGAGCGCGAGCGCACGCTCGCCGCCGACGCCGAAGCGGCGCTCACCCGGCTCGCCGCCGAGGAAACCGCGCTCAAGGCTGAGGCGCAGGCCAACGCAGCGCGGCTTTCCGGCGTCAACGCGCGTGTCGCGCAAGCCGACGTCGCGCTTGCGGCCTCGGAAAAGACCTTCGCGGATCTCACCGGCGCGCTGGCCGACCTGACCGCGCGGCGCAACTCGCTGCAGGCGGCTTCACGCGAACACAACGAGCGCACCGAGAAGCTGCAGGCCGAGTTCGCCAATATCGAGGCCGGCCTCGAGGCGAGCGGCAGCGGCGAGCCCGATATTGCTGGGCTCGCCGGAGCGCTTGGCGCCGCACAAGCAGCGTTGGCAGACGCCGAGAGCGCCGCGCGCAGCGCCGAAGTCGCCCATGCTGCGGCACGCGAAACACTCGAACAGGCACGGGCGCCGTTCGCCACAGCCGAGCGCGGCGTGCAGCGGCTCGAAACCGAAGCCAAGACCATCGAGAAGTTGCTCGCCGTTGCGAATAAAAATCTGTGGCCGCCGGTGATGGACGCGCTGACCGTAGCGGAGGGCTATGAAAAGGCGCTCGGCGCCGCGCTCGGCGACGATCTCGATGCGCCGGTCGGCGATTCGGCGCCGATGCGCTGGGCCGGCACGGCGAGCGATCCGTCTGATCCGGTTTTGCCGGAAGGCACGGCAGCGCTGGCGCCGTTCGTTCAAGGCCCTGCCGAAGTAGCGCGACGGCTGGCCCAGATCGGCGTGGTCGAACGGGCCGACGGCGCGCGGCTCGCCCAACTGCTCAAGCCGGGACAGCGACTCGTTTCGCGCGAGGGCGATTTGTGGCGCTGGGACGGTTTTGTGGTTGCCGCGCACGCGCCGAGCGGCGCCGCGCGCCGGCTGGCCGAGCGCGGCCGGCTGCAAACGATTCAAGGCGAGC
>JASHXZ010000791.1 GCA_030043285.1 Xanthobacteraceae bacterium
ACAAGGATTTTACGCCGATCGGGCTCATTGCCTCGACGCCGATCTTCATCGTTGCCAACCCGGCGTTTCCGGCCAAGACGCTGGCCGACGTGGTCGCGCTGGCCAAGAAGGAGCCGGGAAAGCTTTCCGCCGGCACGCCGCCGGCGCCGACTCTGAATTTCTTTGCCGCAAAGCTGTTCAACCTGATCGCCGGCGTCGATATCACGACCATCACCTACAAGGGCACCGCGCCGCTGACCAACGACGTGCTCGGCAATCACGTGCCGCTCGGCTTCGACACCATCCCGGCCGCGGTCAGCAACGTGCAGGCGGGACAGCTCAAAGCCATCGCGGTGACCGGCACGACGCGCTCGGCGGCGCTGCCCGACGTGCCGACGTCCGCGGAAGCCGGGCTGCCCGGCTTCGAGGTGGTGCAGTATTACGGCCTCACGGCGCCCGCAGGCGTGCCGCGGCCGATCGTCGAGCGGCTCAACGCCGAGCTGCGCAAAATTCTCACCGCCGACGACTTCAGGAAGCGGCTGATCGCCGACGGCAGCGATCCGACACCAAGCACGTCCGAGCAATACGCGCAGAACATCCGGCGCGAAGAAGGCAAGTGGGCGGCGCTGGTGAAGAAGCTCGGGCTGACGCTGGAGTAATGATCTTCGTCATTGCGAGCGCAGCGAAGCAATCCAGAGTCAGTGCACCCGACCCTGGATTGCTTCGTCGCGGAGCTTGTCATCGGACCGGCCACTTCGGGCCGGACCCGTTGGCTCCTCGCAATGACGCTACGCAGCCGAGTGGAACGTCGCCTCGCAGAATTCGACGCCGACCTCGGTTGCCGACCGCCAGGCGACGCGACAGGCGCGCATGGTGTGGGCGGCATCGAACGTCAATCCGAATTTATCCGGGATCGAGCAGGTGCTCATCAGCGCCAGTCGCGCTCCGAGCGAAGAAATATCGCGAACGACACAGTCGCGAAGCGACCCGTCGGTCGATATCTTGGCGCACTTGTAAACTTGGGTGCGCCGGACTCGTCTGCGCTCATGCATGCTGCAAGCATGCGCTTCAAATATTGCGCAAAGTCCAAGGCGAATTCGGCTAAAAGCTTAATTTGTGCAAACCAAGATTTTTGCGAAAGACATCGCAAATAGAATATTGCGGGGCTAAACACATCTCATATGATCATCCGGCTTTACGCCGGCCGAAACAGCGGAACCGGCGGCCCGTCCGTGGTCTCGCCGAAAACCGCGCGCACGCTCTGACCGATGCGCAGCGTGTCGAAATCGCAGTCGACGATATTGGTCAGCATGGTCGGGCCCTCCGCCAGGGTCACATAGGCGATGGCATAGCGTTCCTTGGCGCGGCGCATGACGCTGAAGCTGTAGATCGTGCCCGCCCCGGAAGCCGCGCGCCATTCGATCTTTTCGGTGCCGCAGAACGGGCACATCGCGCGCGGATACCAATGCGCTTTGCCGCAGGCGGCGCAAGTCGGAACGACAAAGCGGCGCTCACGCGCCGCGTTCCAGAACGGCTCGCTTTCCACCGTGACAATCGGGGCCGGAATCGGTCGCGCGGCCATTGTCTTACTCCCGCTCCATGATCAGCGTTGAGCTGCAATGGCGGGTGCCGAGCTGCATGCCGGTGCCTTGCGCCAGCGCCAGATCGCAGTTTTTCACCTGCACTGCCGGATGCGCCTCGCCGCGCAGCTGCCGCACCGCCTCGATCACCTTGGTCATGCCGCCGCGATTGGCCGGATGATTGTTGCACAGCCCGCCGCCGTCGGTGTTGAACGGCAGCTTGCCGGCGCCGGAAATCAGATTGCCGTCGGACACGAACTTGCCGCCCGCGCCTTTGGCGCAGAAGCCCAAATCCTCGAGCTGAATGAGCACCGTGATGGTGAAGCTGTCGTAGATCGATACGTATTTGATGTCGGTTGGCTTGACGCCGGCTTCCGCGAACGCAGCCGCGCCGGAGCGCGCCGCGCCCGAAGTCGTCAGATCGAACGTGCCGCCGGCAAGATGTTTGACCGTTTCGCCGGCGCCGACGATCTTCACCCCCGGCCGCCGCAAGCTTTTGGCGATCTCCGGCCGCACGATCACGAGCGCGCCGCCGCCGTCGCTGATGACGCAGCAGTCGAGCCGATGCAGCGGGTCGGCGATGAGCGGTGAAGCGACCACGTCCGCGACGGTGACGACATCGGGCAGCATGGCGTTGGGGTTGTGCTGGGCGTGATGCGAGGCCGCGACCTTGATCCAGGCGAGCTGCTCGCTGGTGGTGCCGTATTGGTGCATGTGCCGCATCGCGCACATGGCGTAGCCGTTGGCGGTGGTCAGACCGTAGGGAAATTCGAAGCCGGCTTCCGGCTGGTTGGGATCGCGCAGCCGCGGCGTGGTGCCGGTCGCCATGCCCTCGCTGCGCGGCCGCCCGGCAAGCGTGATCAGCGCGACATCGCATTTGCCGAGCGCGATGGCGGCAGCGGCATGGCCGGCGAGCGCCACGTACGAGGTGCCGCCAAGCTCGGTCGAGTCGACGTGGCGGAGTTTCGTCAAATTGAGGTACTCGGCCATCGTGGCCGGTCCCGGCCCCGGCGCGTCGCCGGCACAGAAATAGCCGTCGACGTCGTCGCGCGTGAGCCCGGCGTCGGCGAGCGCGCCCAGCGCCACCTCGGCATGGAGCTGCGCCACGCTCTTGTCCGGCGCATGCCGCGTCGGATGCTCGAACGCACCGGCAATATAGGCCTTGCCCTTGATGGTCATGCTTCAACATATCCTCCCCCGCGCAAGCGGGGGAGGGGGGCGATCTTGCGGAGCAAGATGGTGGTGGGGGCGACGGCGGTTGGGCGAGCCTCTATGCTGCGCGCCCCCTCCACCGCGCTTCGCGCGGTCCCCCTCCCCCGCTGCGCTACGCTCCGCGGGCGAGGATAAAGAAGGAGTTCGAGAATGGAGCTGGGGCTCAAAGGCAAAGTCGCGCTGGTGACCGGATCGAGCCGCGGCATCGGCCGCGGCGCTGCGCTGGCGCTGGCCGCCGAAGGCTGCGACCTGATGCTGACTGGGCGCGACGAGACGGCGCTCGCCGAGGTCGCAGAAAAAATTCGCGGCATGGGCCGCCGCGCCGCAATCGCCGTGCTGGATTTGCGCGCGAAGGACGGGCCGGAAAACCTGATCGCCGCGTTGCGGCGCGAGTTTGGCAGGCTCGATATCCTGTTCAACAACGCCGGCACCACCAAGCGCGGCGATTTTTTTGCGCTCACCGATGCCGATTGGGAGGAAGGCTACGCGCTCAAATTCTTTGCCCATGTGCGGCTCGCCCGCCTCGCCTGGCCGCTGCTCAAGGAACGCGGTGGTTCGCTGGTCGCCATGGGCGGCACCAGCGGCCGCAAGCCGCACGCCGATTTCACCATCGGCTCGTCGGTCAATGCCGCCGTCGCCGCCTTCACCAAGTGCCTCGCCGATCGCGGCAAGGCCGACGGTGTGCGCGTCAACTGCATCCATCCGAGTCTGGTCGAGACCGAGCGGCAATGGCGGCGCATCCGCGCCGAAGTGGCGCGCACCGGACTGTCCGAAGAGAAAGTGCGCGAAGCCATGTGCCACGAGACCGGCATCATCCGCTACGGTACCGTGGACGACATCGCCGATCTCGTCACCTTCATCGTCTCGTCGCGCGCCAGCTGGCTGCACGGCGCCACCATCGACATCGACGGCGGCGAGATTCCGGTGCTGTGAGCTGATGATGCGCGTATGAATCCCCTCCTCACCCCGGCGCGGATCGGGCCGGTCGAGATCAAGAACCGCATCGTCATGCCGCCGATGACGACGCGCACCTCCGATGCGGATGGCTTCGTCACCGACGATTCGGTCGCCTACTACACGGCGCGGGTGCGCGGCGGCGTCGGCCTGATCACGGTCGAGATGGCGTCGCCGGAAAAATGCGGCCGCCATCGCCGCCACGAGATCGGCATCTACGACGATCGTTTCCTGCCCGGCCTGACGCGGCTCGTCGGCGCAATTCACGGCGGCGGCGCCAAAGCCTCGATTCAGCTTGGCCACGCCGGCGGTCATACCCGCGCCGACATCTGCGGCGAGACACCGATCGCGCCGTCGGCCATTCCGCATCCGGTCTACGAGACGACGTTCGAGACCATCGTGCCGCAGGAAATGACCAAGGCACGCATCGGCGAAACCATCGCCGCCCACGTCGCCGCGGCTTTGCGCGCCAAAAAGGCCGGCTTCGACTGCGTCGAAATCCATGCCGCGCACGGCTATCTGATCTCGCAATTCCACGCACCGTTCGAAAATCGCCGCACTGACGAATATGGCGGCAGCCTGGAAAATCGCGCCCGCTTCGGCCTGGAAATTTTGCGCGCCGTGGAGGCGGCGGTGCCGGATCTGGGCGTGATCTACCGGCTGTCGGTCGAAGATTTTTTTCCCGGCGGGCTGACCCTCGACGAGGGCCGGCAGATCGCGATCTGGGCCGCGCAGCGCGGCGCCGATGCGCTGCACATCAGTGCCGGCCACTATCGCTCGCTGCCGTCGGCGCAGATCGTGCTGCCGCCGATGAGTTTTCCGGACGCGCCGTTTCTCGATTTCGCCGCCGACGTGAAAGGCAAGGTCGCGGTGCCGGTGATCGCGGTCGGCCGGCTTGGCGATCCGGCGCTGGCGCAGGACGCAGTGGCAAGCGGCAAGACCGATTTCATCGCGCTCGGCCGCAGTCTCGTCGCCGATCCGCAATGGCCGGAAAAAGTCGGGCGTGGCGAGCCGGTGCGGCGCTGCCTCGCCTGCAACACCTGCATCAACGAGATGCGCGGCGGCGCCCGCATCGGCTGCGTGGTCAACGGCGCCGCCGGCCGGGAAACCTTGTTCGCCACGCCGCTGCCGCCGCACGGCGAGCGCATCGCCGTGATCGGCGCCGGCCCGGCCGGCCTGACCTACGCCTCGCTGGTGGCGGATAGCAACGCGGTGACGATTTTCGAAAAGGAAGCGCGCGCCGGCGGCGCCTTCAATTATGCCGGCAAGGCGCCGCTGTTCCAGGAGGTCGCGGCCGATGAACAGAGCTTTCAGCGTTACGTCGCCGATCTGGTCGCCGCCTGCGCGGTAAAGAAGGTCGAGTTCCGCTTCGCGACCGACGTGACGGCGGCGCCCGAACTCTTGGCGTCGTTCGATCGCATCGTGATTGCGAGTGGCGCCGCTTACCGCTTCGGCCTTGGTCCGCTGATCCGTTGGCTGCTCGACGGCGGGCTCGCGCGTGCGCCCGGTGTTGCGCGCCTGTTCTCTTGGAACCTCTTGCGCGACTGGTTCTATTATCGGGCACGGCGCGGCACGGCCGAGCGT